>NZ_CABVDF010000019.1:0-22194 GCF_902497045.1 uncultured Blautia sp.
TAATCCTTTAATTTCACGCCTGTTTCGTTCAGCATTGCAATCAGAAGCCCATATTTAAACTCCTGGATCTGTCTGCGTTCCTCCAGGAAAATCCCCATGACACCCTTCACATTTTCCTCATCCTGAACAGGCAAATACATAGCTTTTGCTGTTGACAGAGTATGAGTACAGGCTCCTGCCCGGTGGTGATTGGCTGCCACCCATTTTGCCACCGCTTTTTCCTGAGAAGTCAGCAAAGGTTCCAGACTGGTTTTTTCTGTTCCCTGACGGGGAAACAGCATTGCCTCTCCCAGAAGCCCGTCTTTATTTACCGGATAGATCACAAGAGACAGATCCAGAAGCTTTTCCACCTGGGCCGCCGCCTGCTGCCAGACCTCCTTTTCGGATTTGCATCGGCGGAGCTTCTGGCTGTTTTCCAGAAGAATCTCTGTCCGGTAAGCCTTTTTTACACTTTCTTTGTTCTGAAGCTTCAGCTTTCTTGTCTGGGACGCTGTAAAAAGCCCCACAATAAACAGCATTGCAAAAGTGGTGGGATATCCTTTATCATAAGCCTTCAGAGAAAAGTACGGTTCTGTAAATAAAAAATTAAAGGCAAGCACACTGAACAGGGACGAATAAACCGCATAGATTTTTTTGTCTGATATGTAGGACGACAGCAGCACTCCCAGAATATACACCATAATGATATTGGATTCCGGAAGGTGAAATTTCTGGAGAATCCAGGCTGCGATCGTAGTAAGAACCAGAATTATATTGATCAGTCCAAATTCCCACAATGCCTGCATTCCTGCATTTTCTGCCTTTCTGCAGCCTTCTCTGTGACCGTATTTTCCTGCAGCCTTTCTGTTTTTCATATCCGGGATAATATATACGTCAATGTTGGGAGCCATACTGTTCAATTTTTCCAGTACCTCCGCCATTGGCTTTCGCATAAAAAATCTGTGGTTTGTCCTTCCAAGAACCACCTTCGAAACATTGCTTACCATTGCATATTCTGCAACCTGGCTGCCAATATCAGAACCATACACTGTAACGATCTTTGCTCCCAGAGCCCGGGCAAGCTCCATATTTCTCCGCACACCCTGTTTCGTCTTTTCATCAGCTTCCTGCATGGCAGGTGTTTCCACGTAAAGCCCTGTAAACTGCCCGCGAAAGGCATAGGCAAGACGGGCCGCCGACCGGATGACCTTTGCGCTTGACTCCGCGGCGGAAATGCAGGCAAGAATATGTTCTCCTGTGTGGTAGTCCATGTCCCCGGTAATATTCCGTTCTTCCTCTGCGATACGGTTTACACGGTCTGCCGTACGCCTCAGAGTAATCTCTCGAAGAGCCGCAAGTTTTTCCCGTTTAAAGAAATTATTCATGGCTCTTTCCGCCTGCACCGGCTTATAGATCTTCCCCTCTTTCATTCGAGCCAGAAGATCTTCCGGTTCAATGTCAATAACCTCCACCTGATCCGCATGGTCAAACACACTGTCCGGAATCCTTTCCCGCACTTCTATATGGGTAATAGAGCCCACCAGATCATTCAGGCTTTCCAGATGCTGAATGTTAATGGTGGTATAAACATCAATCCCTGCCCGCAAAAGCTCCTTTACATCCTGATACCGCTTCTCATTTCTGCAGCCGGGAGCATTGGTGTGAGCCAGTTCATCTACAAGAATCAGCTGAGGTTTCCGCTCCAGAGCACGGTCAAGATCAAACTCCCGGAGCTTTACCCCTTTATATTCTACCACAAGAGGCGGAATGGTTTCTAACCCCTCCGCCTGTCTGCGTGTATCCGGCCTGTCATGAGGTTCAATATACCCGGCCACCACGTCTGTATTATGTTTTTTTGCTTCATGAGCCGCTTCCAGCATGGTATAGGTTTTGCCGGAGCCTGCCGCATATCCCAGGAAAATTTTCAGCTTACCCTTATTTTTTTTCAGTTTCTGCTCTTCCTCA
This sequence comes from uncultured Blautia sp., assembly GCF_902497045.1. NCBI lineage: Bacteria > Bacillati > Bacillota > Clostridia > Lachnospirales > Lachnospiraceae > Blautia > uncultured Blautia sp. The sequence goes on from NZ_CABVDF010000019.1 coordinate 1,945, forward strand.
TACTGAAGCTTTTTTAACAGATATTCTGAATCAGGTCTTGTATCTTCCATTTTACCCTCTTCTTTCTGTCAGATCAGTCCCATTGCGCCTGCAATGTCAAGGTTGCATTTCAACACATTTACTCTTTCTTCTCCAAAAATCCCAAGTACCTTATGCTCTGTGTTCTCTTTTACAATGTCCTGCACTTCCTGCTCGGAAAGACCGGAATTTTCAGCTACTGCCGCAACCTGAACCTGCGCCGCCTCCGGGCTGATATGGGGATCAAGTCCGGAACCGGAAGCAGTCAGAAGATCAGAAGGAATATCCTCTTTTTTTACTCCGGGATGAGTTTCCAGAAACTCATCCAGATCTTCCTGAATTCTTTTTTCCAGTTCAGGATTGGAGTTCGCATAGTTAAAGCTTCCTGAAGATACGCCTGTATACTCGCCGTTTTCTTTCTGCTCCTCTGTGTATGTATTATAATTTACAGAAGAAACTCTTCCTCTGAAAAAATAATCCTCTGTAAAATCCTGGCCTACCAGTTCGGAACCCACAGCTTCTTCTATATTATTGGTCGGTTCTCCATTTTTGTCGATCAGATTTCCATTGGCATTATTCTTCATGGTCAGCTGACTCACACCTGTCAGGGCGAGGGGATAGACAAATGAACAGAGCACGATCATCACTATACAGAATACAAATGCCTTTCCCAGCATTTTTCCAAACTTTTTCATGAAACATTCCTCCTACATTCCAATCATTGCAAGCATTGGAGCTACAATCAGATCTATCAGCTTGATTCCCACAAACGGGACGATAATTCCGCCAAGTCCATACACACCCATATTTCTAAGAAGAAGTCTTTCTGCTTTCATAGGTTTATATTTGACTCCCTTCATGGCAATGGGGATCAGCGCCGGAATAATGATCGCATTAAAGATCAGTGCGGAAAGAATGGCGCTTGCCGGAGTAGCCAGATGCATGATATTCAAAATCTGCATCTGTGGCAGGACCAGTGTAAACATTGCCGGGATAATAGCAAAATATTTTGCAATATCATTGGCAATACTGAAGGTTGTCAGAGATCCTCTTGTGATCAGAAGCTGCTTTCCGATCTCCACTACCTCAAGGATCTTAGTGGGGTCAGAATCCAGATCCACCATGTTTGCGGCTTCCTTTGCCGCCTGGGTTCCTGAGTTCATGGCAAGACCTACATCTGCCTGAGCAAGAGCCGGAGCATCATTGGTTCCATCACCTGTCATGGCTACCAGCTTACCTTCTGCCTGCTCTTTTTTAATGGCTGTGATCTTGTCCTCAGGACGACACTCTGCAATAAATCCGTCCACTCCGGCTTCCTTTGCAATGGTTGCCGCTGTCAGAGGGTTGTCACCGGTACACATGATAGTTTTGATACCAATTTCACGAAGACGCTCAAATCTCTCTACCAGTCCCGGTTTTACGGTATCCTTCAGGTAGATCACTCCGTAGATCTTCGAATCCACACACACTACCAGCGGTGTTCCGCCAAGGTTGGAAACTTCTGTTACAATGCCTTCCAGGTCAAAAGGAATCTCTCCTCCCTTTTCCTGTACAAATGTTTTAATTGCCTCATATGCGCCTTTTCTGATAATGGTTCCATCTTTGCAGTCAACCCCGCTCATTTTTGTCTGAGCAGTAAATTCTACAAATTCCATTCCTTCTGTGTTCAGACTGTCCGGATCACATCCCATCTTTTTACCGAGGTCAACTGTGGATTTTCCTTCCGGAGTTCCGTCAAGCAGAGAAGACAGAACGCTGTATCTGATCAGATCTTCCTTATCCACACCTTCCACCGGATAAAACTCTGCCGCAAGACGGTTACCAAAAGTAATGGTTCCTGTTTTGTCAAGGATCATGGTATCCACATCACCGCAGGCTTCCACAGCCTTACCTGACATTGCAATGACATTAAAACGGGTAACACGATCCATACCTGCAATACCGATAGCAGAAAGAAGTCCGCCGATGGTTGTAGGGATCAGACATACCATCAAGGCAATTGCCCATGATACCGGAATCTCCACTCCAAGGTACCCTGCAAAGGGATAAAGAGTTACCACAACGATCAGGAAGATCAGGGTCAGTACGATCAGAAGCGTGTTCAGCGCAATCTCATTTGGTGTTTTCTGTCTGGATGCACCTTCTACAAGAGAGATCATCTTATCCAGAAAAGATTCTCCCGGCTCAGCAACGATCTTTATTTTCAGCCAGTCAGATACTACCGTAGTTCCACCTGTTACAGAAGAAAAATCTCCCCCTGCTTCTCTTGTTACAGGAGCAGATTCTCCTGTAATAGCAGACTCGTCTACAGAAGCGATTCCTTCAATAACCTCGCCGTCATTGGGGATCACCTCTCCCATTTTTACAAGAACAATATCGCCTTTTTTCAGCTCAGACGCATTAATTGTTTTTTCCTGTCCGCCTGAAAGAAGTACCCGCGCCTTTGTGTCCTGTTTGGTTTTTTTCAGAGAAGCCGCCTGGGCTTTTCCACGTCCCTCTGCAACAGATTCTGCAAAGTTTGCAAACAGCACTGTCACAAAAAGAATCACTGTTACAATTCCATTATAAATTCTGTACTCTGCATTTCCTCCAAACATTGTAGGAAAGAATGTCAGAATCAAAGTGATAATAAATCCAATCTCAACAACAAACATTACCGGATTTTTGATCATATATCTTGGATCCAGTTTCTGGAATGCTCCAATAACAGAAGTTTTCAGAATATCCGGAGTAATGAATTTTGTTTTTTCCTTCTTAGCCATGTTTCTCGTCTCCTTTTTCTGCATCTACTACATCCACAGCGACAGATGCTCTGCGATCGGTCCCAGTGCAAGAGCCGGGAAGAAGGTCAGCGCCGCAAAGATGTATACAATAAATACAAGAACGATCATAAATACAACATTGTCCGTTCTCAGGGTACCAATGGATTCATTGACTCTCCTCTTTGCCAGAAGAGAACCGGCAATGGCAAGCTGAGCTACAATGGCAATATATCTTCCAAAGAACATTGCAAGTCCTGTTGTCACATTCCAGAATACACTGTTGTCAGCCAGTCCCTCAAAACCGGAACCATTGTTTGCTGCCGAGGAAGTGTATTCATACAATACCTGGCTCAGTCCGTGGAAGGATGGGTTTGTGATACCATCCAGCCCTCCGGAAACTGCAACTGCCAGTGCGGAAAAACCAAGGATCAGAAGCGGATGAATCAGAATTACGATAGCTACCAACTTCATTTCCTTTCCTTCGATTTTTTTATTCAGATATTCCGGTGTACGTCCAACCATAAGACCGCAGATAAACACTGCCAGGATCACGTACATCACCATGTTCATAAGGCCTACGCCCTTGCCGCCAAACACACAGTTCAGCATCATATGGAGCATTGGCACCAGACCCCCAAGAGGAGTCAGTGTATCATGCATGTTGTTTACCGTACCTGTGGTAAAGGAAGTTGTCACTGTAGTAAACAGGGAAGACTGGGCAGTTCCGAAACGAACCTCTTTTCCTTCCATGCTTCCTGCACTCTGGTCGATTCCCATTTCTGCGATCACGGGATTTCCTGCCATCTCTGAGTTGTAGCATAACAGAAGTCCGATCATAAAGATGACTGCCATTGCGCCAAACACTACAGCGCCCTGACGTCCCATAAGGATTTTTTTCTTTGCAGGCGCCACTGCCACGGCTGCTGCCTTTACTTTGTTTTTCTTCCGGTCATGAAGCATGTGGCCAAAGGTTACGATGCAGGCTCCCGGAAGGATCATCATGGAAAGCAGCTCCACAATATTTGAAATTACTGTAGGATTCTCAAATGGTGTGGTTGAGTTTGCGCCGAAGAAGCCGCCGCCGTTTGTTCCCAGATGCTTGATGGATTCAAGAGCCGCTACCGGACCCATTGCAAAATCCTGATATTTTCCTTCAATCGTTTCTACTGTAAAATTCTGCATCAGTGTCTGAGGTGTTCCCTGACTTACCAGGATCAGACCTACTATAAAAGATACCGGAATCAGGATCCTGGTTGTGATCCTTACCATATCCCTGTAAAAATTCCCCAGCTTTCTTCCGGAAAGCCCTCTGCAGAATGCCATGCATGCCGCATAGCCGCTGGCTGCTGAAGTGAACATCATAAAAATGATCACGCACATCTGCGCTGCATAGGAAAGTCCGCTTTCACCGGAATAATGCTGCAGGTTGGTGTTTGTCATAAAACTGATGATCGTATTAAAGGAAAGACTTGATTCCATTCCTTCAATGCCGTTTGGATTCAGAAACAGAAGATTCTGAATCCTGAGGATCAGGTATCCCACAAAAACCATCACTGCATTTGCAGTTACCAGAGTAAGGGCATATTTTTTCCATCCCATATCCTCATTTTTGATACCGCAGATTTTATATATTAAATGATCGATTGGATTAAAAACTTTATCTGCAAAAGTTTTTTGTTCTGTGGCAATGTGATACATGTACTTTCCCATGGGAATCACAAGTACCAGGAACATTACCAGTGTAAGAATGATCTGTAACATTTCTCTCCTCCTGTTGCTCTCCCTTTTGTCTTAAATAAAATCCACCATTCTCTGAACAGATCTGTAATTTTTCACAGCTTTTCCGGATATATCAGCGCATATACCAGATAGCCACCAAGTGCCAGAATGATGATTCCCAATGCTATCATAATCTTACTCCGCCTTTCCACCTATTTTTCTTTTGGATCCACCTGTGATTCACAGAAATCCGCAAACAGCTTCACAAGGCCAAAACAGCCAAGAAGAACTGCTGTCATAGCAACGTCCATCATATATAAATCCTCCTCTCTTTTCTCAGACATTGTATACGACATTTTATAAAATAGGTGTTAAGTTCCGATCATTTGACGTTAAAGTAGCATAAAGAAAAACTGCTGCAGGATTTTGTTCCTACAACAGTTTTATAAAATAGTACTTATTATTCTATTCCGGATATGCACATCTGCAGGCACCTTTTTTCTGCCGCAGCCGGACCATCCGCTTCTTCCCCTGACGGAATCTCTGTCAGAAGCTCCTGACCTTTTTTATCTGTCACACAGTAAAGTCCTATTCCGCTTCCCGCAGGCGCGTCACTGGATATTTCCAGTTCATAGGTTTTTCCGTTTTCTACTTCAACCGGATGCTTCAGAAAAGAATAAAGGGCTGTATTTTCCTTAATCCCATAAGTATCTCCCTTGCTTTCATAAAGCAGCTCCCCTGTTGTCTTATCCCGAAGAGCGATCTCCAAGCTGACAGGCTCTGTCCCCGCCTGAGTAAACACGCGGATTTTGATATTGGACAATGTGGTTCCGTCTGCGGTAAATTCCTGCACCACCGGCTGGTTTTCTTCCAGCATCACTACATTTTCCATTTCCATGTTCTGACGGCTGTTATCAAAGAAATTCACTTTTCCCTGAAGCACACCCATTGCGCATACCAGCATAGGAATCACAAAGGCTGCCACTCCAAAAAGAAAGGCGGAACGGATCTGCCATATCAGTCCTTTTGCCACAGCTGAGCCCTTTCTGCTGTGGTATCTTGGATGACCAAATACCACATAGATTACAAGAACGATCCACATTGCTGTGCAGAGAAGCTCCTGATCGTGGAACCGGTAAATATCCCACATCCTAACTGCAAATTCTCTGTCTTTTAAAATATATTTCAAAATTCCGCTGTTCAGTACTCGTTCATCCACCATACTCTGACTGCAGAAAATATACATGGCAAGCATAAAAATGTTTGTTACCATCAAAAGCAGATTTCCATTGCCGCTGATCATAATGTTCAGAACAAGGAATGGAGCCATCAGAAGGATCCACTGAGGATTCCAGGTGGAAAATCCAAAAATAGCAAAGCTGACTGCCACACAGAAAAATACCGCCCAGGATTCCAGTTCTCCTTTTGTCTCTGTTTTTCTCTGATAAGCCCACACAAGCACAAAAGCTGCCACAGCCGCCAGAAGATTGATGCCGCTGAAAAATCCCAGGGCAAAAGGCTTCTGCACATATTCCAGAGCGCCAAATCCGAAAACATTTCTCCTGAAGGCTTCTGATCCCATATTCGGAAGAATCTCCACTGCCAGAGGAACCGCCATAAGTATCGTATATCGAATCAGATTTCGTATCTTCTTTTCTTTCAGAAGAAGCAGAACCAGAAAATACAGCACTGCATGGTATTTAAAAGTTGCTGCCATGCCAAAAGCAAGTGCAAACTGCCACATTTTTCCTGTCAGAAAAAGATAGAAGCCCAGCACCATAAAAAACACTGTAAAAATATCATACTGGCTGAAAATGAACTGGCTGAATACTCCCATAGGAAACACCAGAAATGCAAACTTGCACAGGAGGGATTTCTTTTCTCCAAATCCCATTTCCTTACCGATCCGGTACATCAGCTGAGCTGTGATAAAATAAAGAATCACCGGAAGAAGCTTATACCACATGATATTGATGAAGCTATTGGTGAGAATGGCCTCCGGTGCATGTCCGGTAAGATAAAGAGGCAGGTTCCAGATAGCGTATGCCAGAAAGGTGCTGGGCAGGTAATTAGCCCAGTATCCTCCGGACTGCTCATAGCTTGCCTGATAAAAGTCTGTAAAATGCTCATACATCAGGAAAGAACGATTTCCGGTCAGCTTCACATCCGAATGGGCACAAAGCACAAAAAGCACTGCCAGAATCAGAAAAGAAAAGATCCAGTCAAGTCTGCAAAGTTCTTCTCCATTCCACAGACGCATACCTTCCCACTCTGCTTTTTTTCGGGAAAAATATCCCGGCGTGTTTTTTTCTTTTTTCTTATTCATTACTGTTCTCCTTCGTATCCGCAGCTTCTGAATCCTTTTTCTCCACTTTCTCAGATACGTTTTTTTTCAGAGTCTCCTCTTCTTCAAAATTCAGACGTTCCTCCTCTACTACAAGAGGACGATCCAGGACTCTGGTATTGATACTCAGCACATACTCCCCTAAAAATCCAATAAAAAACAGCTGCAGAGATCCCAGAAAGAACATACCGATCACCATTGGTGCAATACCTGCCGAAAAACGATCCCAGTACATCAGCTTCAGTACCAGATACACAAGCGCCGCCACAAGACTTAATCCACCAATGATAAATCCGGCAAAAGTGGCAAGTCTCATCACCACTTTTGAGTAAGAAGTAATGCCGATCATGGCATAGTCATACAGGCTGTAGAAATTATTCTTGCTCTTTCCTGCCCGACGCTTCGGCTGTGTATAAGGGATCGCCTTATAATCAAATCCCAGCTCCGCAATGATGCCGCGAAGATAAGGCATAGGGTCGTGAAGATCCCTCACTACATCCACAAATTTTTTGTCATACAGGCCAAACCCGGTAAACTGTTCTATATGGTCGATATCCGTGATCTTCTGGATCAGTTTATAATAAAGACCGCGGATCTTATACATGATCTTCCGTTCCTGACTGGCCTTTTTGACACCGATCACGATCTTATGCCCGTCTTCCCACTCTTTTACAAATTTCGGGATCATATCTACCGGATCCTGAAAATCTGCACACATACGAACCACACAGTCTCCGTAGGCCTGCTTCATTCCGTAGACCGGAGATCTTGCCTGACCGAAATTCTTGGCGTTAAAAATAGCCTTGATCTTTTTGTTATTGGTACAAAGACCTCTGAGAATCGCCTGGGTGTTATCCCTGGAATGGTTATCGATAAACAGGATTTCATAGTCATAATTACTGAGATCCCGTTCCATTACCTCTATAATTGCCTTTGAAAGGGCAGCGACGTTTGCTTCTTCATTATAGGTGGGGATCACCACCGATATCTTTTTTTTCATTTTGCTTCTCCTGTACTCCCGGTTTTCAGCCAGGTTATGGTTTCTCTGATTCCCTCCCGGAAGGTATATTCCGGCACAAATCCGGTATCCTCTGTAAGAGATGAAATATCCGCACAAAGATTCATCACTGCGCCTGCCGGATATGGTCTGGCTCCGATCCCGGTTTCTTCTGCGCCGGTAAGCTCCGCCATGATTTCTATATAGTCTTTAAGAGGCGCTGCCTTCCCGCTTCCCACACAGTACACGGCTCCGTCTTTTCCTTTTTCTCCTATAAGATAATAAGCTCTTCCTGCATCTGCACTGAAAAGATAATCCCATCTCTGCAAAGCCGGGGTAAAAGACGTTTTTTCCCCGGCAAGCATTTTCCTAAGTCCGGATGCCACCATGGTGGTTTCTTTTTCATAAATTCCGTAAACGCTGAAGATTCTTGGCCAGATACACTCCATCCCCAGCTCCTTACAAAGCATCCGTGCCAGCTGCCCGGAAGCAAGCTTTGCAGCGCCATAGGGAGTGGTTGGATTTACCGGACTGTCCGGAGAGATCTTAGCCACATCCATAGGACCGTATTCCGCCTGGGATCCCGCACCGATAAACCGCCTGCAGCCAAGAGCATACGCTGCCTTCACTGCTGCCAGTGTATATGCAATGTTCCTGCTTTGAAGTTCTGTGCTGGAATTACGGTTTTCTCCTGTATTCCCCCATGCAATATGGTAAAAGGTGTCGCATTTTTCCATAATTTTCTGAGAAAGCGTCTCCAGTTCTTCCAGAGAGCAGTCTACCATATGAAGCTTTTCGCTTTCCGGCAGACGCATCTTCTTTCCTGAAGAAGCCCTGAGCACTGCATAAACCTCAATGCCTTTTTTAATACATTCATTTATCAGAGCTGTACCGATCATGCTGGTAGCTCCTGTTACAATAATCCTCTGCATATTTTCCTTTCTCTTTCCCGTCCGGTATTTCTGTCAGCCCCGCTCCGGAAGCGGAATGTACATATTTTCTTCCAGCTCCTCTCTGGATAAAAACGGATACATATCCTCCAGCGGTGCAGAGATCATCCTTCCATCCGGAAGCTTTTTAGAGGAAGTCTTCGGCTCTGTTTTCTGATATTTGGTGACAAACACCTCGCAGATCACAGCCCCTTCCGTTTCCAGTGCCTTATTGATTTTTTCTTCCAGTTCCTCTGAGCTGTGAATACAGTCATAAGGAAATCCGTATGCCGGAGCAAGCCGGCTAAGATCCGGAAAGCTTAAATCTCCGCTTTCTTCCCCTACACCTACCAGCGGCTCTCCGAAATAAGTCTGCTGTGTCTGACGGATAGAATGATATCCCTGATTATTTATCACAAAAAGCTTCACTGGCAGACGATTATGGATGATAGTCTGAAGCTCCTGAATATTCATCTGGAGACTTCCTTCTCCGGTCACACATACCACCGGCTTCTTTTCGGATGCAATGCAGACTCCAATAGCTCCCGGAAGGCAGAATCCCATGGATGCCGTGTTGGGGTTTGTAATAAATCGCTGTCCTTTTTTCACCTTAAAGGTCTGACTTCCTGCTACGCGGGAAGTCCCCACACTGACCATCAGATTCTGATCTTCTTTCATGGCTTTTGACAGTTCTTCATAAAAAGCATAGATATTAGTGCAGCCTTCTTCTACAGTCTCATAATGCTTTTCTGTGACCACCGGATATTTTTCTTTCCATAACAGACACTGCTCTCTCCATGCCTTTCCCTGAAACAGAGGGGTTTCTTTTGAAGCGCCCCTATTCCGGGCAGACAGGATCAGCTTTTGGATCAGTTCTCCTGCATCTCCGCATACCGGAAGGCTTACATGAAGACTTGGTTTTTTTAATTCATTTTCATCAATGTCATTGAGAATGGTATAGCTTTCTCTTGCCCAGTCCTGAAACTGGAAACCGGTCTGGGCAAATCCCTGACGGTTTCCAATAGAAAGAAGCACATCGCTGTTCTGAAGAGCAAAGTTTCCAGGTCTTGTTCCGGTTCCTCCGCTTCTTCCCACAAACAGAGGATGGTCATATTCCATGGCATCTACACTGCTCATTCCTGTCACTACAGGAACCCCCAGCAGCTCTGCCAGCTGGTGAAATTCCTTCGACGCCCCTGCAAGACGCACACCGTTTCCCGGAGAAAGTACCGGACGGCTGCTGTTCTGGATCTTATCCAGAATCTGTTCTATAATCTCCTGCGAGATTTTCGCCGGCTGCTGTTCCGGATTTTCAGAAGGATCATAAGGCGGAAGCTCATCCGTTTCCACCACAGCTCCCTGTACGTCCAGAGGAATATCCAGCCATACAGGACCGGGTCTTCCATTTACCGCAAGATAAAGGGCTTTTTCCAGATGATAACGAATCTCCTCCGGCCGGATCACCATATGGGCATATTTTGTCAGGGGCTTTACTACCGGGACAATATTACATTCCTGCACGCCCATACTTCTCAGCGGAAGTCCGGAAGCCTCCACTGTGGTGGCATATCTGGCCTGACCGGAAAATACGATCATGGGAATGGAATCCATCCATCCTCCCAGCACACCTGTCACGGCATTGGTGGCGCCAGGTCCTGTAGTTACACAGACCGCCGCCATTTTGTTTCCCAGACGCGCATAGGCTTCTGCTGCCATGGCACAGGCCTGTTCATGATGTTGATAAGTACAGTGAAGCTTCGGATGATGACCAAAGGCGTCATTCATGTGCATGGCGCCTCCTCCGGTCACGGTAAACACATCCTGTATACCCCACTGTGCAATATATTCTGCAATATAATCAGATACTTTCTGTTTCATTTTTTCTCCACCTTACATATAATCCGGACATTTCTGCACACATACCATACGTTTTCCGGATGCCTCAATGGGAATCTCATCCACATACGTCACATCGATCTGTGCTTCGTCCCCCAGATATTTCCGGTAGGAGGCAACGACCTCCTCTTCGTTGACTCTGGTACGGTCTGCATTCAGAAGAAGCTCGTAGCGTTTCTTTTCCCACTGGATACATTTTGCCTGATGCACAATTCCTTCCATATTGATCAGCACGTTCATAAACACATGGATGGATAAAGGCTCTCCCTTACAGTTGTACATCATGGAGCCCCGGCGTCCGTAGATTTCTGTAAAATATCCGTGCTTTCTTCCTTTTTCATCAGTCACTTCTTTATAAATCCCGGTATCTCCGGTATCATAACGGATCATAGGAAATGCTTTGTTATAATAGTCAGTCACAACGATCCTGCCCAGTTCTCCCGGTTTTACCGGTTCATCCGAATCAAGACTGAGCATTTCTATATAAAAATTATACAGATCCACAGTATAGCGGTCCTCATCTCCGACCTGGCAGGCAAGGAAGCCGTTTTCATTATTTCCATAGGAGCGTACAGCCGTAAAACCAAAAATCTCCCGTATCTCGTCATAAGTCTTCTGTGGAAGAGCCTCGCCCATAGCAAAAACCATTTCCACATCCCATTTGCTGATATCTACATTTTTTCTTTTCAGATATCCGGCAAGAACTACCAGAGCGCTGGAATACGCTACCAGAACCTGGATCCGGTCTTTGCGTATCTTTTCGCAGATTCCGGCCAGCGCCTCATCTCCCATGTTGGAGATATCGATCATGATCAGGTTATTTTTAAAAGATTTCCATTTGGAGATCACATTTTTTCCCGGAATCCACACACGGAATTCGCCTCTTTTCATTCCCATACGGAAGCCGTTCAGCTCCATAAAAGAAATAAAGTTCATATTCACCCGGTTCATTTTGTCTCCGTCGCAAAGTACCGTAAACGGCGCGCCTGTGGATCCGCTGGTCTTCAGCTGAAACAGGCTGTCCTTTTTATCCTGATACATGTCGCAGAGGATAGTATCCTTGTTTTCGTTGTATTTCATTTTTGTCATAACAGGAAAATCTGTGATATCACGGGCATTCTGATAATCCTTATAATATGCGGAGTGCTTTTTCGCATGTTCCAGAAGCATCTCCACCCGGCGCTGCGCATATTCCTCAGTGATCCCCTCTACGATCTCCCGTTTATTTACCGCCTTTATCTTTGCAAGCTTTCCACCGTGAAGCCTGTCAAGACCGTTAAAAGCAGCTCTTCTTAAAATTTCTCCAGCCTGCATATTTTTTCCTTTCCATTAAAAGCAGAATTTCATTCTTCCGCATTTTTATTTTACAGTGATCCCATTTTCCTCACTGAATCATGCCTTACTGCTTCAGCGGCTGTGCTTTTCTGTCTCCTGCTTTCCAGAATCCCAGAAGGATTACTGCCGCCACACGGATGACATTAGCAATCAGAACCGCTTCCGCAAATCCCATGATACCGCTGTTCTTTGTAAAAAGCAACACAAGAGCAGTGATGATCACCAGATGAATGATCTGCAGGATCAACTGCCACTTTTCTTCTGTAAAGGTCAGCACTACAATAAAAAGATACGCAGACAGGACGCCCAGGATCTGACTGAGATTCACAACCGTCATCATTCCTTTTACGGATTCATAAAGATCTCCGTAAAACAGCCATACAAACAGCGGTGTTCCTATCTGAGAACCTATAAAAAACACAAGGCTGACGCCCACACCGATCCCGGTAAACTGCAGAAACTGCTTTCTTCCCATACGTTCCTGGTTCCGTGTAAGATAAGAAATAATGATCGTGTTTACCGGAGCCACCAGAAGCACCAGTGTTTTTCCGATCAGAGAAGTCACATAATACTGTGTTACCGCCAGATGTCCGATCAAATGCTCCAGAACAAGACGGTCGATATTCAGCGTCAGGTTGGTGATCAGATAGGAAACAACAAGAAATCCACCTCTCTGAAAGGCTGTTCCAAACCAGCTGCTTCTCTTAAAAAATCCATGAAATACGGTTCCGGTGGCTGCAAGATATATAAGTGCCGCCACTTCTCCTGTCACAAATACCAGAAACCAGTTTTTTGTCAGGAAATAAAGACCAAAGCCTGCCACATAGCCCACAGTCAGAACTGCATAATAATTAAAATAATTCCGGTAGTTCAGATTCAGGCGATACTCCACATCTCCGTAATACCGGAAGATCGTCGTCATAAGAAGAAGCACGGTCCAGAAGATCACGGAAACAGAGGCCATGGAGTTTTTTCCCACCATCAGAGTCACTGCCGTACCCACGCCTCCAAATAAAAGAAGCAGGATATTATAGTCTCCGTTCTTTACCTCGTAATCTCTTCTCACAACAAGGCGGCTGGTGTTTAAAGCCTGCCCTACCGAAGGACAGAGAATCGCCACCAGCCCCATAAGATACAGCAGCTCACCAAGCTGGTCGCTTCCCATGAAACGGTTCAGCAGCGGATAGACCAGAACCTGCAGGACTCCGTTCATCAGAAGCGCGCCGCCTATGGTGTAGGCTGTATTTGATACAATTTTTTTCTGTTTTTCTTTCGATGCCAAGAAGCACCCTCCCCAGTTATTTTTTTATGTATTTCTCACACCGGTTCTCAAAGGATTTCCGTTTGCCGGAATTGAGCACCGGGATCTCATCTACATATTCCACTGTAATTTCTGCTTCTTCTCCGAAATACGGTCCGATAAAATCCAGGATGGCTTTTTCATCGATCTGCTCTTTGTCTCCGTTCAGCCAGAGCGTATATCGAGTCTCATCCTCCTGAATAAAACGGTACTGGTCGATTCCCTTTGCCATGGAAAGACCGTTCAGAAGCACAAAGGGAGAAACGATCCGTCCCTTGCAGTCATAGATCATATCGCCCCGCCGTCCGTACAGTTCTTTCAGGTACAGACGGAAACGTCCGTCTTTTTCCTTTCGTTCCGCCACCGCCAGATCTCCGTTGTCATAACGGATCAGAGGAATGGCATAATTATAAAGATCTGTGATCACGATACGTCCCAGTTCTCCGGGTTCTGCCGGTTCGTCACTGTCCAGCTTCAGGATTTCATAATAATAGCTTTCCGTATCAATATAGTAGCTTTCATCTTCCTCCCGCTGCAGTCCCATGATTCCGTTTTCTTCATTGGAATACCAGGAACGCACGGTACAGCGGAAGATTTTTTTCAGATTTCTCCGAACCTCACTGGGCATGCTCTCTGAAATCGGAAGGATGGCCTTCACACAAAAATCTTTTGTGTCCACCTGGTATTTTTCGATATAGCGCCCCAGTTCTCCGATAGCAGAGGAGTAGCCAATGATACACTTTACTTTTTTCTTCCGGATCACAGAAACCATTTTTCCAAGAGCTTCATCATCCAGATTGGAGCAGTCCATCATGATCAGATTCTCTGCGGTACGGGAAAGCCAGCTTTTTTTTGCATGGTCTCCCACCCACATACGGATAAAAGCTTCCTTCATGCCGATATAATAACCGCCCGCAGCTCCCAGAAAAATACTGGCAGCTGTATTGTGAAGGATTTTGTTGCGGTTCTGGATCATGGCAAAGGGGGTGCCTGTAGACCCGCTGGTATACATGATCCGGTTGTCGGAAGCTTCTTTGTAAACGCTGGACTGACATTCCTCATAGTGGCTTCTGTAAGCATCTTTATTCATTACCGGCATTTTTTCCAGCGGAGTATCCGGATCAAAATCCTTATAAAATTCCGTGGTACGCACTGCATGGGAAATCAGCTTACGGATCTTTTCCTGTGTCCTGTCTACGGGAGTTCCTTTTTTGTAGCTGTCCCGGATCTCCTCATAATATTTCCGGACCTTTCCGCCCTTGAGGCGATCCACAGTCCAGAAACCATACCAGCGCAGCTTTTCATCAATTATCATTTGCATGTTCCTTCCCGGCTGTTCTTAAAGTTCTCCGGCCTCCCGGATCACCTTTGCCATATAGTCGATCTTTTCGTCTGTCATTCCAGGATATAAGCCTACCCAGAAGGTATCACGCATGATCCTGTCTGTGTTTTCCAGTGTTCCGGCAATACGGTAGCCTTTTCCTTCTGCTCTCATCTGATCAAAACACGGATGCTTGGTGAGATTTCCGGCAAACAACATCCTTGTCTGGACGCCTTTGCTTTCAATATAAGGAACTACCTTGTTTCTGTCCACACCCTCTTTACAGGTAAGAAGGAAGCCGAACCAGCTTGGATCTGAATTCGGGCATGCTTCCGGAAGGATGAATTTTTCTTCCATACCTTCCAGGGCTTTGCGGAGGCGGGCATAATTATGACGTCTTCTTTCTACAAATCCCGGGAATTTCTCAAGCTGGGCACAGCCTACCGCCGCCTGCATATCTGTTGCCTTCAGATTGTATCCAAAATGAGAATATACATATTTGTGATCATATCCCAGAGGAAGCTCTCCATACTGTCTGTCAAAACGATGTCCGCAGACATTGTCCTTTCCGGACGGACAGCGGCAGTCACGTCCCCAGTCGCGAAGAGATCTTACGATCTTGTGAAGCAGCGGATTTCTGGTATAAACAGCGCCGCCCTCTCCCATAGTCATATGATGAGGCGGATAAAAACTGGAGGTTCCAATATCACCGATCGTTCCGGTCAGTTTTTTCTCGCCGTTGATCTCATACTCAGAGCCCAGGGCATCACAGTTATCCTCGATCAGCCACAGCTGATGCGCCTGACAGAAATCTGTCAGTGCTTTCAGATCAAAAGGATTTCCCAGTGTATGCGCGATCATCACTGCCTTTGTTTTTGGAGAAAGCGCTTCTTCCAGACGGGTCACATCGATATTATACTGAGGAATGGTCACATCCACGAACACCGGAACCGCTCCGTACTGAATCATAGGTGCTACTGTTGTTGGAAATCCTGCAGCCACAGTAATAACCTCGTCTCCCGGAAGCACCTGACGGTCTCCAAGAAGAGGGGAGGTCAGCGCCATAAATGCAAGAAGGTTTGCGGAAGAGCCGGAATTTACCAGAGAGCAGAAACGTACTCCCAGATATTTCGCAAAGTTCTCCTCAAACTGATCTGCATATCTTCCTGCCGTCAGCCAGAACTCCAGTGCGCTGTCCACCAGATTCACCATCTCTCTGGAATCGTAAACTCTGGACGCATAGGGGATCCTGTCTCCCTCCTCAAACGGTTTCTGCTGATTATGATATTTTTGGCAGTAATCATCTACCATACCAAGGATTTCTTCCCTGGCCTGCTGTTCTGTCATATTTTCAAACATAGTCTGTCTCCTCTTTTATTCTATTTCATCTGATCCAGAAAACCCCGGATCTGTTTTTTCATGATAAGATTGATGTCTTCTCCGGACTGCCATGCCTTTGTCCATTCTACAGTCTTTTCCACTGCCTGACGGACTCCCCATGCCGGTTTCCATCCGAAGATACTTCGCAGCCTGGAGCAGTCCAGCTTCAGGAAATTTGCCTCATGAGGTCCGCCTGCAAAATGGTTTTCCCAGATCTGGCCGTCTCCCCAGGCTTCACAGAACAGCTCCACCAGCTCTCCTGTAGTCACACAGTCCTCATCTCCCGGGCCTACGTTATAATAGCCTTCATACTTCCGGTCTTCATACTGCAGGGCAGCGATCATAAGATACGCATACAAAGGCTCCAATACATGCTGGAAAGGCCTTGTAGAATGAGGATTTCTTACCTGTACAGGCTTTCCTTCCAATGCCGCACGGATGCAGTCGGGAATAATCCTGTCTGCGGCAAAATCTCCGCCTCCGATCACATTTCCGGCTCTGGCTGTGGAAATCCTGGTATCCCGTTCTCCGAAAAATGAGTTTTTGTAGCTGTGCGTCACAAGCTCAGAGCAGGATTTACTGTTAGAATATGGATCGAAGCCGTCCAGCGGATCATTTTCACGATATCCCCACTCCCATTCCCGGTTATGATATACCTTATCCGTAGTCACATTCAGAAAAGATCTGACTGTCTCTGTCTGACGTACACATTCCAGAATGTTCACCGTACCCATTACGTTTGTCTCATAAGTGTATACGGGATTTTTATATGACTCCCGCACGATCGGCTGCGCTGCCAGATGGAGCACGATCTCCGGCCGGGTTTCCCGAAATACTTCCATCAGCCTGTCCAGATCCCGGATATCTCCGATCACAGAGTGCATCTGGCTTCCCATATGTGTCAGATCAAAAATTGAGGGTTCTGTAGGCGGTTCAAGAGAATACCCGGTCACCTGCGCCCCTGCATCCAGAAGCAGACGGCACAGCCAGGTTCCCTTAAAGCCTGTATGTCCTGTTATCAGAACCTTTTTTCCATTATAAAAACTGAGATTAAAATTTTTCATAAACAAATAAAATCTCCTGTTCATTTAATCTGTCGATAACTTTTCACAGTTATGAGTATTATACTATTCTTTAGTCAGCGTGGCAAGGTCTCCTTATCCATAAAAACAAGCAGAGACAGCTCTCTGTGCCCCTACACAACTGAACTGTCTCTGCCTGTTTTTTATTAAATCAAATTTTTGGTTAATGACTGTTTCAATCAGATGTTCAGAAGATCGCTGAACTCCTTTAAAGCTCCGTCAGTCTCATGTGCAAGAACGCGTTTGGCAAGAACTTTGCCCAACTGTACACCTTCCTGATCAAAGCTGTTTACATTCCATACAAATCCCTGGAACATAATCTTGTTCTCAAAGTGTGCCAGAAGCGCTCCAAGAGCCTGCGGTGTCAGGGACTCGCCCACAATAATACTGGACGGGCGTCCGCCCTCAAAGTTTTTGTTGCGGTTCTCATCTGCCTTGCCGCATGCAAAAGCAACGATCTGAGCCACTACGTTTGCACAGAGCTTCTGCTGGCTTGTGCTTCCCTGGATCACAACATCTGTACCGATCTGGCTGTTTTTAAATCCAACAAACTGAAGCGGTATGATATCTGTTCCCTGATGAAGAAGCTGATAGAAGGAATGCTGTCCATTGGTTCCTGGCTCACCAAAGATCACCGGACCGGTCACATAATCTACCGGCTCGCCAAAACGGTTTACAGATTTACCATTGGATTCCATGTCAAGCTGCTGCAGGTGTGCCGGGAAACGGCTCAGTGCCTGAGAGTACGGAAGCACTGCAGTCGCCGGATATCCAAGTACGTTGCGCTCGTATACACCGATCAGAGCATCCAGCATATCCGGATTCTCACGAAGATCTGTATTCATGGCAAGCTTGTCTTCCTCTGCTGCCCCTTCCAGGAACTGTGCAAATACTTCCGGTCCAAATGCCAGAGATAATACTGCGCCTCCAACTGCAGATGTGGAGGAAAAACGTCCTCCGATATAATCATCCATAAAGAAAGCTGCCAGATAGTCGTCGCTCTTTGCCAGAGGAGAAGTCTCGCTGGTAACTGCGATCATATGTCTGGATGCATCCAGACCAGCATTCTTCAGTGCGTCTTTCACAAAGGACTCGTTAGTAAGAGTCTCCAGAGTAGTTCCTGATTTGGAAACAAGTACAAAAATAGAATGTGCAACGTCAATAGAATTCAGTACTGCTGCCGCATCATCCGGATCTACGTTGCTGATAAATTTTGCTTCCATTTTAAATGTATTGTTTTTCTTAGCCCAGTTTTCCAATGCAAGATACATTGCCCGAGGACCAAGATCACTTCCGCCGATACCGATCTGAACAACAGTTGTAAATTTCTCTCCTGCGGCATTTGTGATCTCTCCCGCATGAACCTTATTGGCAAATTCTGCAATCTTATCCTGCTGTTCCACATAAAAAGCCCGCTTATCTACACCATCAGCAACAACTGCATCGCCCAGCTGTCCGCGGGTGAGCTGATGAAGGACAAGACGTTTCTCACCTGTATTAATGACCTCACCATTATACAGGGCTTTGTATTTCTCTGTAAGCTGTGCTTCCTCTGCAAGCTTCTCAAGAGCTGACAGAACATTTTCATCTACCTGCTTGGCAGCATAATTATAAGCCATGCCTGCTGCCATAGGAACACTGTATTTTTTTACACGCTCTGCTCCATTTGCACCTGTCATTGCTTCTGCAAGGTTCACACGCTCTACGTCAGCAATCTCTTTATAGGAAGCAAGACTGTCAAAATTTTTCCAATTAATCATAATGGTTTCTCTCCTTCAACTGTTTATTGGCTGCTGTTTATTTTATTCACAGCGTCCTGATTCAACACTACCTCTATTTTACATCAAAAGCAGACGAAATGAAACGGGTATTTTGCTTTTTTAGGAATTATCCTGCTATAAATACAATTTTCTTCTCATCAGACAGCATTCCTTCAAAGGAAAATCCCAGTTCATGAAAAGCCTTGATCTCCTCTGGATCCTGAATGTTATTTTCTGCCATAAAACGAACCATTTCGCCTCTTGCCATTTTTGCCAGAGTGGCTTTCTGCTTTACTTTTCCATCCTTCCGTTCTCCAAACTCCACTGTGATAAAACGGTCCTCCGGAGTCAGATATTTTTCTACCGCCTTTGCATATTCTTTGGATGCAAGATTCAGGATCAGATGATCTCCGTCAGTCAGCTCTCTGTACAGCCGTTCTCCCCAGAAATCATAAAGGTCTTTTTTTCCCTGTACGGACAGCTTTGCCTGCATTTCCAGACGGTAGGGCGTCACACCGTCAAACGGCTTCAGAACTCCATAGAACCCCGAAAGGATTCGTAGATTTTTTTGAATATATGTAAGCGCTCCCTCTGAAAAAACCTCAGGAGCCATATGCTGGTACTGAAGACCTTCATAAGTCAGAACTGCCGGCGTAAGATTTCTCTCCAGATTCATTTCCTGAAAACGAAAATAATTCAGTTCTGCCAGCTTGTCATTGCATTTCCATAATGACTGAGCATCGGAAAAGCCAAGCTTTTGGATCTCTTTCATAAGAATTTTCGTATCCTCCAGAAATACCGGAAGTCCTTCCACCCTATAGGTATCAGTATCCACATTCATTTTTTTTGCAGGTGATATGATAATTTTCATTTAAGAAAGCTCTCCCAGCACCTGTGCCGGATTTTCTGCAGCCTTTACCTTTCCAAAAGCCTTAACGATCACACCTTCTTCATCAATAAGGTAGGTGGTACGTACGACGCCCATGGTTTTTTTGCCGTACATATTCTTTTCTTTCCACACATCATATGCCTGTATGCAGGTAAGCTCTGTATCAGAAAGAAGTGTAAACGGCAGATTATATTTTTCCTCAAATTTTTTATGGGAAGCTACGCTGTCCTTGCTGACTCCCAGTACAACCGCTCCCTTTTCTGTAAACTGAGGATAAAGTTCTCCAAATCCACAGGCCTGCTTACTGCATCCCGGTGTATTGTCTCTGGGATAAAAATATAAGATAACTTTTTTTCCTCTGTATTCTTCCAGTGTATGCATGTCACCGTTCTGATCTGGAAGTATAAAATCCGGCGCCTTTGTTCCAATCTCCAACATTGCAGTTTCCTCCTTGGATTATAATTTAACCTATTGTGCTAATTCAATTTGAATTTATTGAAACCTCATAAAAGCCCAAA
>NZ_CABVDF010000020.1:0-21968 GCF_902497045.1 uncultured Blautia sp.
CATTACTAAAAGAAAGGAAAAGGTGATGTTTTAGCTTCTATAAACATCATACAAGACCAGCTATGAACGATTACAGATTTGAAACATTACAGCTTCATGTAGGACAGGAAAATCCTGATCCGGCCACGGATGCCCGTGCAGTACCGATTTATGCCACCACTTCTTATGTTTTTAAAAATTCTGCTCATGCGGCGGCGCGGTTTGGTCTTTCCGATGCAGGAAATATTTACGGACGTCTGACAAATTCTACGCAGGATGTTCTGGAACAGCGGATCGCGGCTCTGGAAGGCGGTATAGCTGCCCTTGCCCTTGCTTCCGGCGCAGCGGCAATTTCCTATACTCTTGAGGCTCTGGGGCAGAACAGAGGCCATTTTGTCGCACAGAAAACCATTTATGGTGGAAGCTATAACCTGCTTGCCCATACGCTTCCGAACTTCGGAATTACTGCAACCTTTGTAAATATCCATGATCTTGCAGAAGTAGAGGCGGCAATCAGGGAGAATACAAGAGCCATTTATATTGAAACCCTCGGAAATCCCAACAGTGATATCCCGGATATAGACGCTCTGGCTGCCCTTGCTCATAAACACGGTCTGCCGCTGGTTGTAGACAATACCTTTGGCACACCTTATCTGATCCGTCCCATAGAGCATGGTGCAGACATTGTAGTACATTCTGCCACCAAATTTCTTGGAGGTCATGGTACGACCCTGGGAGGCGTTATTGTAGATTCCGGTAAATTTGACTGGGAAGCAAGTGGAAAATACCCTGCAGTTGCAGCACCGAATCCAAGCTACCACGGAGTCGCGTTTGTGAAAGCAGCAGGTCCGGCTGCTTTTGTGACTTATATCCGTGCCATCCTGCTCCGTGATACAGGGGCGACGATCTCTCCTTTTGCGGCTTTTCTGCTTTTGCAGGGAATTGAAACTCTGTCCCTGCGTCTGGAACGTCATGCGGAAAACACAAGAAAAGTAGTGGAATTTCTTGCTGGGCATCCGCAGGTGGAAAAAGTCAATCATCCGTCTCTTCCGGATCATCCGGATCATGCGCTGTATCAGAAGTACTTTCCAAAGGGCGGAGCCTCAATTTTTACCTTTGAGATTAAAGGAGGACAGGCAGAAGCCCATAAGTTTATTGACAGCCTGAAGATCTTTTCTCTGCTTGCCAATGTAGCTGATGTGAAAAGTCTTGTGATACATCCTGCGACGACCACACACAGCCAACTGGAAGAGAAGGAACTGGGGAATCAGGGAATCCGGCAGAATACGATCCGCCTGTCCATTGGTACGGAACACATTGATGATATCCTTGCGGATCTGCAAAATGGCTTTGATGCGGTAAGATCATGATCTCTATAAATATAAGGGAAGGAGGAGCCGGATCAGAATGGGACTTGACTTTGGATTTATGATGGAATATCTGCCCTGGTATGTGGATGCAGCAAGGCTTACTGTAAAAATTGCATTTTGGGGGATACTGATCGCGCTGGCGACAGGAGTGGTGTGTTCCATGGTATTGTACTATAAAATCCCTGTCCTCTGTCAGGCAGTGTCTGTATACATAGAAATCAGTCGAAATACCCCTTTGCTGGTGCAGCTTTTCTTTCTTTACTTTGGACTGCCAAAGCTTGGGATTATCTGGAGCGCAGAGATCTGTGCCATTGCAGGCCTTGGCTTTCTTGGCGGCAGCTATATGGCAGAGTCTCTGAGGAGTGGACTTGGATCAGTAGAGAAAACCCAGATCGAAGCTGCTGCAGGTCTCGGTATGAATCCCTGTCTGATAATGAGAGAGGTTATTTTTCCACAGGCGCTTGCTGTATCGATTCCAGGTGTGTGCGCCAATGTGATCTTTCTTATAAAAGAAACCTCTGTGGTCAGTGGAATCGCACTGGAAGATCTGATGTATGTCACAAAGGATCTGATTGGTCTTTATTATGAAACGAATGAGGCGCTTGTTATGCTGGTGCTATTTTATCTGATTCTTTTACTTCCTGTTTCCATAGCAGCAGGACTTATGGAAAGGAGATTGAAATATGCAGGATTCGGGGATTAGTGTACTTTTTCTGGGCGACAATTTCCTGCGGCTGCTGGAAGGGTTGTGGGACTAAAGAAAAAAATTGGTGATGAGGTCATTCTTGACGGGATTGATGTCAGTATAGAAAAGGGAGAAGTCGTTGTAGTGCTTGGTCCTTCCGGCTGTGGGAAAAGCACATTTCTGCGGTGCATGAACGGACTGGAAATGCCTACAGGAGGGAAAATTTTACTGGACGGTGAAGAAGTGATGTCCAATGGCAAAAAGATTGCCCGGATCAGACAGAGAATTGGCATGGTCTTTCAGAGCTATGAGCTTTTTCCTCATAAAAATATTATGGACAACATCATACTGGCTCCTGTCAAAGTGCAGAAACGCCCGAAAAAGGAAGTAGAACTTCAGGCAGAGCAGATGCATATAACGCGCTTCTGGACGGACGCGGGGATGCATTTTCTACGGATAATACGGAAGTTCTGGCATGGGCGATCCAGAATCCCGGATTTACCGTCGGCATTGAGGCTCTCGGCAATGCGGATGAGATCTCACCTGCTGTTCAGAAAGGAAATACCTCGCTTCTTGACTGGCTCAATGATGAGATCCGGGCACTTGGTGAAGAACGCTTTTTCCATGCAGACTATGAAGCAACACTGGCTCCTGTTTACGGGGAAGCAGCAGATCCGGACAATCTGGTTGTGGAAGGCGGTAAAATAGAGTGAAGCAGCCCGGATCTATCTGCGATGTTTTTTCCTGCGTTTTTTACGTTTGACAGGTCTCGAATCCGGAGAATGCATACTTGACCAGCAAAAAAGCTGAACCATAAGGATACCGATCAGAGCTCCGGCACTGTCAAAGCCCACATCTTTGAGCCCGGGACTTCTTCCGGATACAAAAGACTGGTGATACTCATCCAGTCCGGCAAACCCTACACAGAGAATACCGGCAAGGAAGAAAAGCCAGAATCCTCTTACTTTGTATACATAAAGTGGAAATGAAATAGCAATGGCCAGAAGAAAATACTCTGTCATATGAGCGGCTTTTCGGACATAGTAATGGATCTGTTCTGCTTCGTAAGCAAGCTGGTCATAGCTTTTTTCTGTATGAAAAAGTTCGTTTTTCGTTTCTACGATCTCATAGCTGATTTTGTAGCTGAGTTCCCCGGACACCTCCCCGGTCTGGGCTGAAAATGAAAAAATAACGTACATCATCAGCAGTGCTGGAAGAAACGAAAGTGGTTTTAATAGTGTGATTATGAATTTCATGGGTTCTAATATAGCACGGGAAATAGGATTTGTAAAGCACTGCGCCGTATGATATAATGAACCACAGCACGATGTGGACCAACGAAAAAACAGGAAAAGGAGGCGCAGATATGAGCGTTGCAGATACAGTTTTTATCAATATGTGCAGGGATGTAATTGAAAACGGCACCAGTACAGAAGGAGAAAAGGTACGCCCGGTATGGGAGGACGGCACTCCTGCCTATACGATCAAGAGATTCGGTGTTGTAAACCGCTATGATCTCAGAAAAGAATTTCCGGCTCTGACTCTTCGCAAAACAGCCCTGAAAAGCGCTATGGATGAGATCCTCTGGATCTGGCAGAAAAAATCAAACAATATCCATGACCTGAACAGCCATATCTGGGACAGCTGGGCAGACGAGACAGGATCTATCGGCAAGGCATACGGTTATCAGATGCAGGTGAAGCATCAGTATAAAGAAGGCATGATGGATCAGGTGGACCGTGTTCTCTATGACCTGAAAAACAATCCCTACAGCCGCAGGATCATGACCAATATTTATGTACACCAGGATCTGCATGAGATGCATCTGTATCCATGCGCTTATTCTATGACCTTTAATGTGACTAAGGAACCGGGAAAGGAGAAGCTGACTTTGAATGCGATTCTGAATCAGCGCTCCCAGGATATTCTGGCTGCCAATAACTGGAATGTCTGCCAGTATTCCATTCTTCTGATGATGTTTGCCCAGGTATGTGATATGGAGGCAGGAGAACTGGTACATGTGATCTCCGACTGCCATATTTACGACCGCCATATCCCGGTTGTAAAGGAACTGATCCAGAGAACTCCGTATCCGGCACCTACGGTAAAGCTGAATCCGGAGATCAAAAATTTCTATGATTTTACAGTGGATGACCTGATCATTGAGAACTACCAGACATGGCCTCAGATCAAAAACATTCCGATCGCTATCTGAAACAGGAGGAAGAAACAGAGATTATGAATATTATTGTAGCAGTGGATAAAAACTGGGCTATCGGCAAGGATAACAAGCTTCTGGTAAGTATTCCGGCTGACATGAAGATGTTTCGCCAGGAAACCACAGGCAAGGTTGTGGTCATGGGCAGAAAGACGCTGGAGAGCTTTCCAGGCGGCCTGTCGCTGAAAAACAGAACCAATATTGTTCTGACCGGAAACAGAGACTTTAAGGTAAAGGATGCCATTGTGGTACATACCATAGAGGAACTTCTGGAAGAAATCGCAAAATACCCGTCTGACCAGGTGTATTGCATTGGAGGGGACAGTGTATACAAACAGCTTCTTCCTTACTGCGATACAGCTCATATCACAAAAATCGATTTTGCCTATGAAGCAGACCGTTATTTCCCGAATCTGGATGAGATGCCGGAGTGGAAGGTGACGGCCAGAAGCGAGGAGCAGACTTATTTTGACCTGGAATATGAATTCGTAAAATACGAGAGAAAGAAATAAGAAAAAGGGCGGCTGCAGGTTCATAAAAACCTGTAACTGCCCTTTTTTGATGAGAGATATCCGAAGAAAGCTGCCAGGGGCAGATTCCTTCGGGATATCGTTTATTCGATTACCTGAAGCCATCCCTCCGGAGCCTCGATGCGGCCCATCTGGATGCCGGTCAGTGTTTCATAAAGCTTCTTGGTCACAGGTCCCATTTCGGTCATTCCGCTTGGGAAGCAGATTTCTTTTCCGTGATCTACGATCTTTCCTACAGGAGAGATCACGGCAGCAGTACCGCAGAGTCCGCATTCTGCAAAGTCTTTTACCTCTTCAAATGGAATTTCGCGTTCTTCTGCTTCCAGTCCAAGGTAATGCTGCGCTACATAAATCAGGGAGCGGCGGGTAATAGAAGGAAGGATACTGTCAGATTTTGGTGTGACAACCTTGCCTTCTTTTGTGACAAAGAGGAAATTGGCTCCGCCTGTTTCCTCTACTTTGGTTCTTGTAGCCGCATCCAGATACATGTTTTCATCATATCCCTGGTTATGTGCATCTACAATTGCATGCATGCTCATGGCATAGTTCAGTCCTGCTTTAATGTGCCCGGTTCCGTTGGGAGCTGCGCGGTCAAAATCGGTTACACGGATGGTCAGAGGCTTTACACCGCCTTTGAAATAAGGTCCTACAGGTGTGGTAAATACACGGAACTGATATTCGTCAGCAGGTTTTACTCCTATGACCGGATTAGTTCCGAATTCATAGGGACGTATATAAAGAGTTGCCCCTGATCCAAATGGCGGAACATAAGCGGCATTTGCCTTTACTGTATCTATGACAGCCTGAATGAAACGATCTTTAGGAAATACCGGCATTTCCAGCCTTTTTGCAGAATTTTCCATACGTTCTGCGTTCAGGTCAGGACGGAATGTAACAATACGCCCGTCTTCTGTGGTATAGGCTTTCATACCTTCAAAAACAGTCTGGGCATACTGAAGGACGCCGGCACACTCGTTGATCACAACATTTGCATCTTCAGTAAGCTTTCCTTCATCCCAGGAACCATTTTTAAAATCTGAGACATATCGGTAATCGGTCTGGACATAGCCAAAGCCCAGGTTCCCCCAGTCAATGTTCTTTTTTTCCATAATATCATCCTCCTGTTATTGGGCGGTATCAGTAAGGGGTACTTTGCCGCTTTAATGTACGATATAAACAGTGTAGCACTTTTGGAATAGGACTTCAACTGAAAACTTGTATTTTATCTGGCACTTCGCTATAATTAATTCATAGTGTCGGTGTACAAGAGGCAATGGGGTTGCTGTCTTGAACTGAAAGAATTTTGTGATTAGGAGGCAGATTATGCATCGGGAACATACAAAAGTGGTACAGATCGGAAACAAAAAAATCGGAGGAGGAAATCCGATTCTGATCCAGTCTATGACAAATACGAAGACTGATGATGTGGAAGCTACTGTAAAGCAGATTCTGGAGCTGGAAGCAGCCGGCTGTGAAATCATCCGTTGTGCAGTGCCGGACATGGCAGCAGCAGAAGCTCTTTCTGAAATCAAAAAACAGATTCATATTCCTCTTGTGGCAGATATCCATTTTGACTACAGGCTGGCTATTGCAGCCATGAAAAACGGAGCAGATAAGATCCGTATCAACCCTGGAAATATTGGAAGCGAAGAAAAGATCCGTGCAGTCGTAGACGTGGCAAAAGAGCGTAATATCCCTATCCGTGTAGGGGTAAACAGCGGTTCTCTGGAAAAGGAACTGGTGGAAAAGTACGGTGGTGTGACAGCAGAAGGTCTGGTGGAAAGTGCTCTTGACAAGGTGAAGATTATTGAAGATATGGGGTATGATAATCTTGTGATCAGCATTAAATCCTCTGATGTGATGATGTGTGCCAAAGCGCATGAACTGATCGCAGAAAAAACAGATTATCCTCTTCATGTGGGAATCACCGAGGCAGGAACTCTGTATTCCGGAAATATTAAGTCAGCGGTAGGACTTGGAATCATACTTTCTCAGGGAATTGGTGATACCATTCGAGTATCTCTTACCGGAGCGCCTCTGGAAGAAATTAAATCAGCCAAACGGATATTGAAAACACTGGGACTCCGCAAAGGCGGTATCGAAGTTGTTTCCTGCCCTACCTGCGGGCGAACCAGGATCGATCTTATTGGTCTGGCAAATCAGGTGGAAGACATGGTTCAGGATATTCCTCTTGATATCAAGGTGGCGGTTATGGGCTGTGTGGTAAATGGCCCGGGAGAGGCAAAAGAAGCCGACATTGGTATTGCAGGCGGCGTAGGTCTGGGACTTCTGATCAAAAAAGGAAAAATCGTAAAAAAGGTTCCGGAAGAACAGCTTCTGGAAACATTGAGGCAGGAGCTTATCCACTGGGAAGAATAAGAAAGAGGAAAAAATGGAAAAAGATTTTTTTGACGTATTTCCAAATCTGAAAATAAAAGATCCGCTGCAGGAACTTCTTGATATGGTATATGTGACAAAGGTTTCCTGTAATCCGGATAAGACAAGACTGTGGGTCTATATCAGCAGTGAAAGATGGATTCACAAAAAATATATTTTTGAACTTCAGCAGCAGATACAGAGGCAGTGTTTTCCGGGAATCCAGATCCAGGTGACGGTGATTGAAAAATTTCATTTATCCAGACAGTATACACCAGATAATTTTCTGGAAGTATATCAATCCAGTATGGAACTGGAACTTCGAAACTACAATATGCTGGAATATAATCTTTTTAAACGGGCGAAAATCACTTTTTCCGGTACAGAAGAAATGGATCTGGTACTGCCAGACTCTGTAATTGCCCGTGAGAAAAGTGAGATTCTTGTAGAGTATCTTCATAAGGTGTTCTGCGAACGGTGTGGAATGAATCTGAAGATCCAGCTGCAGTTTGAAGAGGCTCCGGAGAGTAAATATCGAAAAAATGCAGAACTTCAGATCAAGCAGGAAGTTGAAAATGTGCTGAAGCATGCCAAACTTGATCAGGAAGAAAATGCTGAGGAAGCAGTGGAGGAAAATTCCGGCAAGGATAAAAAAGAAAATAAAAAATCCGCCGGAAAGAGCAGACAGGATAAAAAAGCATTTGAAAAGAAAGGACAGAGCGGAGAGTTTCGGGGAGGATTCCGCAGGGACAGCAATCCGGATGTGGTCTATGGAAGAGATTTTGAGGGAGAGACAATTTCTTTGGAAAGTATTACCGGAGAAATGGGAGAGGTGATCATCCGCGGACAGGTTATGGATGTGGAAGCCAGAGAAATCCGTAATGAAAAAACTATCCTGATTTTTCCTGTTACGGATTTTACAGATTCTATTGTGATTAAAATGTTCCTTCGAAATGAACAGGTTCCGGAGGTGACAGCAGAAATCAAAAAAGGCGCTTTTCTGAAACTGAAAGGAGTAACCACCATTGACCGCTTTGACAGTGAACTGACCATTGGTTCCATTGCCGGAATTAAAAAGATCTCCGATTTCAGAAGTTCTCGAATGGACACCAGTCCTCAGAAAAGAGTAGAGCTTCACTGTCATACAAAAATGAGCGACATGGACGGTGTGACTGAGGCAAAGGCTCTTGTGAAACGCGCCTATGAATGGGGCCACAAGGCAATTGCGATTACAGATCACGGGGTGGTTCAGGCCTTTCCTGAGGCGAACCACTGTTTTGATGCCTGGGGAGGATGCGTGCCGAAAGAATCCGATTTTAAGGTGCTTTATGGTATGGAAGCCTATCTGGTAGATGATCTGAAAGGAATTGTCACCAACAGTAAAGGACAGTCTATGGAAGGGGATTTTGTAGTTTTTGACATTGAGACTACTGGATTTTCCCCTCTTACCTGCCAGATTATTGAAATAGGCGCTGTCCGTGTGGAAAAAGGTGTGATCACAGACCGTTTTTCTACATTTGTAAATCCAAAAGTACCGATCCCTTATCGGATCGAGCAGCTGACAAGCATTAATGATTCCATGGTCATGGATGCTCCGGAGATCCAGACGGTCCTTCCTCAGTTTCTGGATTTTTGCAAGGGGGCGGTCATGGTGGCCCACAATGCAGATTTTGATATGAGTTTTATTATAGAAAACTGTAAAAGACAGGGACTTCCGGATGAATTCACATATGTGGATACTGTAGGGATGGCAAGATTTCTTTTGCCTGCATTGAACCGGTTTAAACTGGATACAGTGGCAAAGGCAGTAGGAGTTTCTCTGGCACATCATCACAGAGCGGTAGATGATGCGGCCTGTACGGCAGATATTTTTGTAAAATTCGTGGAAATGCTGAAAGAACGTGATATTTATGACGTGGATACCTTAAACCAGCAGGGGAATGTGTCAGTAGATACGATCAAAAAGCTTCCTACCTATCATGCGGTGATCTTTGCCAGAAATGAAACAGGAAGAATCAATCTTTATAAGCTGGTGAGCCAGTCTCATCTGAAATATTACAGAAGAAGACCACGTGTGCCAAAAAGCGTATTTCTGGAGCACAGGGAAGGTCTTCTGATCGGAAGCGCCTGCGAAGCAGGAGAGCTATATCAGGCGATATTAAGGAATGCTCCGGATCAGGAGATCGCAAGACTGGTTGATTTTTATGATTATCTTGAGATTCAGCCTTTGGGAAATAATGCGTTTATGATCGCCAGTGACAAAAATGATGCGGTGAATTCAAAAGAGGATCTGATCGAAATCAATAAAAAAATCGTCAAACTGGGAGAACAGTTTAAGAAACCGGTAGTGGCAACCTGTGACGTTCATTTTATGGATCCACAGGATGAAATCTATCGTCGGATCATCATGGCAGGAAATGGATTCAGCGATGCAGATGATCAGGCACCTCTTTATCTTCGTACCACAGAGGAGATGCTGGAAGAGTTTTCTTATCTGGGAAGCGAAAAGGCTGAGGAGGTCGTCATTACAAATACAAATAAGATCGCTGATATGATAGAGAAAATCTCTCCTATCCATCCGGATAAGTTTCCTCCGGTAATTGAAAATTCTGACCAGGATCTCAGGGATATCTGTTTTAAAAAAGCTCATGAGATTTATGGAGAAAATCTTCCGTCCATTGTGGAGGAGAGACTGGAAAAAGAACTGAATTCCATTATTTCCAACGGATATGCGGTAATGTATATCATTGCTCAAAAACTGGTGTGGAAATCCAATGACGACGGTTATCTGGTTGGTTCCCGTGGATCTGTAGGATCATCGCTGGCTGCAACAATGTCCGGTATCACAGAGGTAAATCCTCTTCCGCCCCATTATATCTGTCCGAACTGCAAATACAGTGATTTCGATTCGCCTGAGGTAAAGAAATTCGGCGGTATGGCAGGCTGCGACATGCCGGACAAAAACTGTCCGGAATGTGGAACCAAGATGGTAAAAGAAGGGTTTGATATTCCATTTGAGACCTTTCTTGGATTTAAAGGAGATAAGGAACCTGATATCGACCTGAACTTTTCCGGTGAATATCAGGCAAATGCTCATAAATATACAGAGGTTATTTTTGGAAAGGGCCAGACATTCAAAGCCGGTACCATTGGTACGCTGGCAGAAAAAACTGCCTTTGGATATGTGAAAAATTATTTTGAGGAGCATGGACAGCATAAGCGCTACTGTGAGATCAACCGGATCGTTCAGGGCTGCACAGGCATAAGAAGAACAACCGGACAGCATCCGGGTGGTATCATCGTTCTTCCAAAAGGAGAGGAAATCGAAAAATTCACACCTGTCCAGCATCCGGCAAATGATGAGAACAGCGATATCATTACCACACATTTTGATTATCATTCCATTGATGGAAACCTTTTGAAGCTGGATATTCTTGGACACGATGATCCTACCATGATCCGTATGCTGGAGGATCTTACTGGTAAAGATGCAAAAGAAGTTCCGCTGGACAGCAAAGAGGTTATGTCTCTGTTTGCCAGCACAAAAGCTCTGGGAATTTCTCCGGATGACATCGGCGGATGTAAACTGGGATGTCTGGGAGTTCCGGAATTTGGAACGGATTTTGCCATGCAGATGCTTATTGATACTCAGCCAAAATATTTCTCTGATCTGGTCCGTATTGCAGGCCTTGCCCATGGTACGGACGTATGGCTTGGAAACGCTCAAACACTTATTCAGGAAGGAAAAGCCACGATTTCTACGGCAATCTGTACACGAGATGATATTATGATCTATCTGATCAGTATGGGAGTGGAAAGCAGTCTTGCCTTTACGATCATGGAAAGTGTACGTAAAGGAAAAGGCCTTCGTGAGGAGTGGGAGGCCACCATGAGGGAGCACAATGTTCCGGAGTGGTATATCTGGTCCTGCAAAAAGATCAAATACATGTTCCCGAAGGCACATGCGGCGGCTTATGTTATGATGGCATGGCGTATTGCATGGTTCAAGGTATTTATTCCTCTGGCATACTATGCGGCGTTTTTCAGTATCCGCGCAACTGCTTTTTCCTATGAAACTATGTGCATGGGACAGGACCGTCTGGAGTATTATCTGGCAGAACTCCGCAAGAAGGGTGACGAGGCATCAAAAAAAGAGCAGGATACGATCAGAGACATGCGTATTGTTCAGGAGATGTATGCAAGAGGATTTGAATTTCTTCCTATTGATATTTATAAGTCTCATGCAAGCCGCTTTCAGATTATTGACGGAAAGCTTCTTCCGCCGCTGAACAGCATTGACGGAATGGGTGATAAGGCTGCAGAGGCTGTGGTACAGGCTGCGAAAGAAGGGAGATTTCTGTCGAAAGATGATTTCCGGGACAGAACAAAAGTCAGTAAGACAGTAATAGATCTGATGGATGATCTGGGACTGTTTGGAGACATCCCTCAGTCAAATCAGTTCTCTCTGTTTGACGTAGTGGTGTGAAAGGAGCGAATATGAAAAAAGAAGAGCTTAGATATTTACAAAGACTGGCAGAGCTTTATCCTACTATAGGAAAGGCGTCCACAGAGATCATCAATCTCCAGTCGATTCTGAACCTTCCAAAAGGAACCGAACATTTTATGTCTGATCTTCATGGAGAGTATGAGGCATTTTCCCATGTACTGAGGAACGGGTCTGGAGCTGTCCGGAAAAAGATCGATGATGTTTTTGGTCATACATTAAGTAATCACGATAAACGTGATCTGGCAACTTTGATCTATTATCCCAGAGAAAAGATAAGACTGGTAAAAAAGACGGAAGATGACATGGAAAACTGGTACAAGATCACTTTGTACCGACTGATAGAAGTATGCAAGACGACTGCTTCAAAATATACAAGATCTAAGGTCAGAAAGGCCCTTCCCCATGATTATGCTTATGTGATCGAGGAACTGATCACAGAAAAAGCAGAGGTTCTGGATAAAGAGGCTTATTATAATTCCATTGTAAATACCATTATAGAGATCCGGAGAGCCGAGAATTTTATTATCGCTCTGGCAGAGCTGATCCAGAGACTTGTTGTAGATCACCTTCACATTCTGGGAGATATTTTTGACAGAGGTCCCGGTCCTCATTTTATCATGGACCGGCTGATGGGATACCATTCTCTGGATATCCAATGGGGAAATCATGACGTAGTGTGGATGGGGGCAGCAGTAGGGCAGGGAGCCTGTATTGCTACGGTTCTCAGGAACAGCATTCGATACGATAATCTGGATATCCTGGAGGATGGCTATGGTATTAACCTGCTCCCGTTGGCCACGTTTGCGCTGGAAACTTATAAGGATGATCCCTGCCAGAATTTTGAGATAAAAGGAAGTACGAATTATAATGTTCTGGAAAAGGAACTGAGCCGAAAGATGCATAAAGCTGTTTCGATCATTCAGTTTAAACTGGAAGGACAGCTTCTTATGAAACGGAAGGAATTTCATATGGAAGACCGGTGCCTTCTTCATAGGATCGATCCGGATAAGGGCACGATCACTATGCCGGACGGAATAGAATATCCTTTGAAGGATATGAATTTTCCTACGGTTGACTGGGAACATCCTTATGAACTGACAGAAGGAGAACATGGAGTGATGGAACGGCTGGAGACAGCGTTCAGAAACTGTGAAAAGCTGCAGAACCATATGCGTTTTCTTCTGGATCGAGGCGGTCTTTATAAAATATACAATAATAATCTCCTTTTTCACGGCTGTATTCCGCTGAAAGAAGATGGAAGTCTCAAGGAAATTGAGGTTTATGGTGAAAAATACAAAGGACGTGCACTGTACGATGCTTTGGAAAGCTATGTTCGACGGGCATTCTTCGCAGTGGATCCAGAGGAACAGGAGCAGGGCAGAGATATTCTGTGGTATATATGGGCCAGTCCGAATTCTCCTCTTTTTGGAAAAGATAAAATGACAACCTTTGAACGTTATTTTATTGAAGATAAGGAAACACATAAAGAGAAAAAAGGAGCATATTACCGCTTTCTTGAAAATGAAGAGGTGGTGGACGGAATGCTTAAAGAGTTTGGTCTGGATCCTTTAAAGAGCCATATCATCAATGGTCATGTTCCTGTTCATCAGAGCGAGGGAGAAAGCCCGGTAAAGTGTGGAGGAAAGCTCATAGTTATTGACGGCGGTTTGTGTACCGCATATCAGAAGGTAACAGGGATTGCCGGATATACTCTGATCTATAATTCCTATGGTCTGTTTCTTGCAGCCCATGAACCTTTTACTTCTGCAGAAGAGGCTGTCTCAAAGGGAAATGATATTGTATCCAGTCAGATGGCCGTACATTACAGCTCAAAAAGAAGACTTGTGGGAGATACGGATAATGGTCGTGCGCTCCGAGAAAGAATACAGGAGCTGGAGAGCCTTTTGGATGCTTATCGAAAAGGTACGATAAAAGAAACAAAATAAAGTCTTTACTTATCTAAACTGTTTTTATATAATGTTGCTTGCAATGAATACGGAAGATCAAACTGGTAACCAGCTTCACGTTTACGAAAAAACACAATAAGGAGAGAACAGAATTATGGGCGGAATTTTTGGAGTAGCTTCAAAATCCAGCTGCGTGCTGGACTTGTTTTTCGGCATTGATTACCATTCACACTTGGGTACAAGAAGAGGAGGAATGGCAGTATATGATCATGCCAAAGGCTTTGACAGAGCGATCCATAACATTGAAAACTCACCGTTTCGTACAAAATTTGACAGAGATGTATCAGAACTTCAGGGTAATCTGGGAATCGGATGTATATCCGACAATGAGCCTCAGCCTCTTCTGGTGCGTTCTCATCTGGGAAACTTTGCTATTACTACAGTAGGTAAGATCAACAACATGGAAGAACTGATTGAGCATTCCTTTAAAAATGGAAGTACTCATTTTCTGGAAATGAGCGGAGGAAATGTAAACCCTACAGAGATGGTAGCTTCTCTTATTAACCAGAAAGCCACTATGGTGGAAGGAATCCGTTATGCGCAGGAGATGATCGAAGGTTCCATGACAATGCTGATCCTGACTCCAAAGGGACTTTTTGCAGCAAGAGACCGTCTGGGAAGAACTCCTCTTATTGTAGGAAAGAAAGAAGATGCCCGCTGCGTATCTTTTGAAAGTCATGCATATATCAATCTTGGGTATGAGGATGAAAAGTCTCTGGGACCAGGAGAGATTGTTTTTGTTACACCGGAAGGAATTGAATCCCTGCAGAAACCTGGCGAAAAGATGCGTATCTGTTCTTTCCTTTGGGTATACTATGGTTATCCAACATCTACTTATGAAGGAGTAAATGTTGAGGAAATGCGTTATAAGTGCGGCGACATGCTGGCAGAACGTGATTTTGGGGAAGTGAAGCCTGACATTGTAGCAGGAGTACCTGATTCAGGAATTGCACATGCTATTGGTTATGCAAACCGATCAGGGGTACCGTTTGCCCGTCCTTTTATTAAATATACACCAACCTGGCCGCGATCCTTTATGCCGACACAGCAGAGCCAGAGAAACCTTATTGCAAAAATGAAGCTGATCCCGGTTCATAAGCTTATCAAAGGAAAAAGTCTTCTTATGATCGATGACTCTATTGTAAGAGGAACACAGCTTCGTGAAACATCCGATTTTCTTTATACAAATGGTGCAAAAGAAGTCCATATCAGGCCTGCCTGCCCGCCGCTTCTTTATGGATGTAAGTATTTGAACTTCTCTCGGTCAAAATCAGAAATGGATCTGATCACAAGAAGAATGATCGCAAAACGAGAAGGGGATCATGTAGATGAAAAGATTCTTGCAGATTATGCAAATCCTGACTCTGAAAACTACAAAGGGATGCTGGAAGACATCCGCAAAGAACTGAATTTTACTACCCTGAAATACCATCGTCTTGATGATCTGGTGGCATCTATTGATATTGAGCCATGCAAGCTCTGTACTTACTGCTGGAGCGGTAAAGAATAAGAACCGGTATCAGAGGGAATACAGAACAGAGGTGAAACCCAATGAAAAAAAGAGACGAGATACTGAAGGTGCTGTTATGTGTGCTGATCGCTGTGTTTGTTATAGTAAGTGCAGCTGCTCTTCTGTTGGTTGGATTCCGCAGCAGCGCTATAAAAGAACAGAAAAAACAGGCTGCCATGGAAGCTTTGAAGAACAGGCCTACTGCAGTACCAACAGCCGCTGTCTCTGCAACACCAACGCCTTCCCCCAGACCGACAGCAACGCCAACTCCTGTTCCGGTTAAGACGGCTGCGTTTGATCCGAATGTTTTTTGGGATAATTGGTACAGTACAGATGGAACCGCAGCGATAAATGTATATAATATCAGCTTGGATACGGTATCTTTTAGCTTTTCTCAGACAGACCGTAATCAGACACAGACAGTTACCGGGGATGTGACAGCGGAAGTTGCAGGAAATGCGGCAAAATTTACACTTTATGATTCCGTGGGAAATACTTCATATGGAAGTATGATTTTTGATAACGGTCAGCTCTATCTGAAAATACTGACCACAGACCCGGTGTCTGCAGTATATCCCAGTGTAGACTGCATTATGAGCCGTGAGCAGATCCAGCTGATTCCGGATCCAACTGCAACACCTGTGCCGACGGCAGTGCCGCCGCAGCAGACGGATACGCAGACAGGGGAATACTTCTTCCCGGAAAGCAGCAGCCGTTATCTGACAGATGAGGAAATATCTGTATATTCAGCTGAACAGCTGGAGCTTGCCAAAAATGAAATATATGCCCGCCATGGACGTATTTTTGTGACACAGAGGATTTCTGACTATTTTAACAGTACTTCCTGGTATCAGGGAAACATAGATCCGGAAACTTTTGATGCACAGCAGGATTCCATTTTTAATGAATATGAAATGGCAAATATTCAGAAGATCGATCAATGGCAGAGATCCAAGGCGGAAGCTGGAAATTAAAATATAACCAACAGATGAATACGGAATATGTCTGTTTATGGCATGCAAAGAGGAGCAGGTCTCTCAAGATTTGAGGGAACTGCTCCTCTTTGTTTTATAGAGGTTGTTTTTTTCGGAGAGGAAGGATATAATAGAAATATTCAGAGTTATGATCTCAGTTTTTCTATTCTGTTTCTGCAGCAGATCTGCTGCAGGTATCCCATATATATAATAAAATAAGCTATGATGAGATGTCATGTCGGGGAGACGTTTTTTCAGAAAGGAGAAGTATGTTTGCATCCGTATTATCGGCGGTGATCATGGGGATGGAAGTACACCCGGTTCAGGTGGAGGCAGATGTCAGCGACGGACTGCCGTCTTTTACCATGGTGGGATTTCCCTCTGCTCAGGTGAAGGAGGCACAGGACCGTGTAAGGACAGCCCTGAAAAATAATAAAATTGCGCTTCCGCCCAAAAGAATTACAGTGAATTTTGCCCCGGCAGATATAAAAAAACAGGGGGCTGGATTTGATATTCCTGTGGCTGCGGCAGTACTTGCAGCAGCAGGGATTTTTGAATCGGAAAGTTTAAAAGGAGTGATGATGGCAGGAGAATTAAGCTTGAACGGAGAAATCCATGCCATTCCAGGAATTCTTCCGATTGTGATACGTGCCAGAGAGGAGAAATGCCGATTTTGTATTGTTCCGGCAGGGAATATGAAAGAGGCAGGTCTGGTTCCGGATATGAAAGTGATCGGTGTCAGAAATCTGCAGGAAATGATTCGTTTTTTAAAAAGGCCTGACAGCTATAGAGAAGATCCGATATCGCAGTCCGTAGAACATAAGAAGGCTGATGCCGCAGATTTTCGTGATATCCGCGGACAGGAATCTTTAAGAAGGGCAGTGGAGATTGCCGTCAGTGGTTTCCATAATCTTTTAATGATAGGACCTCCGGGAGCAGGGAAAACAATGGTGGCACGGAGGATACCGGGAATTATGCCTCCGCTGACATTTGAAGAAAGTCTGGAACTTACTAAGATATACAGTATTGCAGGGCTTTTGTCAGAAGCGGATCCTCTTGTCCGCGAAAGGCCTTTCCGAAGCCCTCATCATACCAGCTCTGCTCAGGCAATGGCAGGAGGAGGGAAAAATCCAAGACCAGGTGAGATAACACTGGCGCACAGAGGTGTTTTGTTTCTGGATGAGATGCCGGAATTTTCCAGACGAAGTCTGGAAATACTGAGACAGCCGCTGGAAGACAGGGTAATCCGTATATCAAGGGTCAGCGGAACCTATACATTTCCGGCGGACTTTATCCTTTGTGCGGCTATGAATCCATGTCCATGCGGGTATTATCCGGATATGAACAAATGCCGCTGTACATCGGGACAGGTTACAGGATATCTGAATAAGTTAAGCCAGCCTCTTCTGGACCGTCTGGATCTTTGTGCGGATGCGGAACAGGTGAGTTTTTCCAGCTTAAATGGAAAAGAGGGGGAAAGTTCTGCTTTGATACGGAAACGAGTGGAAAGAGTTCATGAGATCCAGAGAGAACGATATAAGAAAGAAAAAATTCAGTTTAATGGAGAACTTCAGGGGAAACAAATAGAAATGTTTTGTACAACAGAGCGGGAGGCTGCTGTTTTGATGGAGAAAGCATTTGAACAAATGGGGTTTAGCGCCCGATCGTATCATCGTATATTGAAAGTAGCCCGGACTATTGCAGATATGGAAGGTGCAGATATCATCAGGCGCCGGCATGTGGGAGAGGCGCTGTCCTACAGAGCTTTCGAAAAAAAATACTGGATATGACCTGTAAAATTATCATAAACTACAGGAAGGAGAGGTATCTTATATGGAAAGAACACAGTCTGAAAAAATCAGATGTATTGAAAAATCATCTCAGGAATATCCGGAAAAGCTGAAACATTATAAGGGTATGCCGGAAAAGCTTTATGTGAAAGGCGGGCTTCCGGATCCTAAACGCCCTGCAGCAGCTGTTGTAGGGGCAAGGATGTGCAGTACCTATGGAAGAATACAGGCTTTTCGATTTGCCAGAGTACTTGCAGAAGCCGGAGTACAGATCATAAGCGGGATGGCATCGGGAATTGATGCTGAAGGGCACAAAGGAGCAATGGAGGGAAGGATGCCCACATGGGCAGTTCTGGGAAATGGCGCAGATGTTTGTTATCCGGCAGGAAATAAAGGACTTTACAATCGGATTATAAGGGAAAAAGGAGGGATTATCAGTGAATATCCTCCAGGGACACTTCCGAGAAGTTATTATTTTCCGGCGCGGAACAGGATCATAGCAGGTTTTTCGGATCTGGTACTGGTAGTTGAAGCAAAGGAGAAAAGTGGATCGCTGATCACTGCTCAATGTGCACTGGAACAGGGAAAGGCAGTTTTTGCTCTTCCGGGGCCGGTAAATGAAGAGCTTAGCAGAGGATGCCATCAGCTGATCTACGATGGAGCGGGGATTGCTTATACCCCGGAGGTGCTGCTGGAAGAGCTGGGAATTAATTATGAAAATACAATAAAATCAGAAGGAAAAAAGAACTTAGGTCTTGCAAGTGATTTGAATATGGTGTATAGTTGTCTCGATTTACGACCAAAAACCAGGG
Organism: uncultured Blautia sp.; assembly: GCF_902497045.1. Taxonomy (NCBI): domain Bacteria; kingdom Bacillati; phylum Bacillota; class Clostridia; order Lachnospirales; family Lachnospiraceae; genus Blautia; species uncultured Blautia sp. Next base: position 18,719 of record NZ_CABVDF010000020.1, read on the forward strand.
ATGTTCTGGCGCAGGAATCTGGGTTTTCAGCAGAAAAAACAGGGCGTATTCTGGTGGAACTGGGACTACTGGGGATGGTCAGAGAAATTGGCAGACATTACTATATAAAAAATCAGACTTAATTTTACGATAAATAGGAGAGGTAGCATGGCGAAATATCTGGTGATCGTAGAGTCACCTGCAAAAGTAAAGACAATTAAGAAATTTTTGGGGAGCAATTATGATGTTCAGGCGTCAAACGGACATGTACGGGATTTTCCCAAGAGTCAGTTTGGAATCGATGTAGAGAATGATTTTGAGCCAAAATATATTACAATCCGTGGAAAAGGAGAACTTTTGGCAGGACTTCGCAAGGCGGCAAAGAAAGCTGACAAGATTTTTCTTGCAACTGACCCCGACCGTGAAGGAGAGGCTATTTCCTGGCATTTGATGCAGGCGTTGAAAGAAGATCCAAAGAAAATGCGAAGGATCACATTCAATGAGATCACTAAGACGGCAGTGAAAAATTCAATCAAACAGCCAAGAGAACTGGATATGAATCTGGTGGATGCGCAGCAGGCCAGAAGGATGCTGGACCGTATGGTAGGATACAGTATCAGTCCTCTTCTCTGGGCGAAGGTAAAAAGAGGCTTAAGCGCAGGTCGTGTACAGTCTGTAGCTCTTCGTATCATCTGTGACCGTGAAGAGGAAATTAATTCCTTTATCCCGGAAGAATACTGGAGCCTTGACGGAGAATTTAAAATCCAGGGAGAGAAAAAGCATCTCCAGGCAAAATTCTATGGTACAGACAAAAAACTTCCGATTCATAATAAAGCAGAAATAGATGAGATCCTTAAAAAACTGGAACATGAGGAATACGAGATCAAAGAAGTGAAAAAGGGAGAACGTATAAAAAATGCGCCGCTGCCTTTTACAACAAGTACCCTCCAGCAGGAAGCAGCCAAGACTTTGAATTTTTCCACACAAAAGACGATGCGTCTGGCACAGCAGCTTTATGAAGGCGTGGATATCAAGGGCAATGGAACAGTGGGTGTGATCACTTATCTGCGTACAGATTCCACTCGTATTTCCCAGGAAGCGGATGAGGCAGCACGCGCTTATATTGGAGAACAGTATGGCGCCTCTTATGTAGCCGATGGAGAAAAAGCTGTAAAGAAAGAGCAGAAGATCCAGGATGCCCATGAGGCAATCCGTCCCACAGATATTTCCCGGACTCCGGTTATGCTTAAGGAATCTTTATCAAGAGACCAGTTCCGTCTGTATCAGCTGATATGGAAGAGATTTACAGCCAGCCGAATGGCTGCAGCCCGCTATGAAACTACCTCTGTTAAGATTGGAGCAGGGGAGTATGTATTTACAGTAGCTGCTTCAAAGGTGGTATTCGACGGTTTTATGTCTGTTTATGTTCAGGATGAAGATAATAAAAAGGGGAATGTTTTAAGTCAGAGTCTGGAAAAAGGCATGAAGCTGGAATTATTGGAATTGAAACCGGAACAGCATTTTACCCAGCCTCCGGCTCACTATACGGAAGCATCTCTTGTAAAGGCTCTGGAGGAACAGGGAATCGGCAGACCAAGTACCTATGCGCCGACAATTACAACTATTATCAGCCGCCGCTATGTCTCGAAAGAACAGAAAAACCTCTATATGACAGAACTTGGAGAGGTTGTAAATAATATCATGAAACAGGCCTTTCCAAGCATCGTAGACGTGCATTTCACGGCTATGATGGAAGGATTGCTTGACTGTGTGGAAGCAGGAACGGTCCAGTGGAAAACAGTTGTCAGAAATTTCTACCCGGATTTGAAAAAAGATGTGGATGCGGCAGAAAAAGAATTGGAAAAAGTTGATATCCAGGATGAAGTGACAGATGTAGTCTGTGATCTTTGCGGACGAAATATGGTGATCAAGTATGGCCCTCATGGAAGATTTCTTGCCTGTCCTGGATTCCCGGACTGCAGGAATACAAAGCCATATTATGAAAAAATAGGGGTATCCTGTCCAAAATGTGGAAAAGATGTTGTTTTGAAAAAGACACAAAAAGGACGTAAGTACTATGGATGTGAGGATAATCCGGAATGCGATTTTATGTCCTGGCAGAAGCCTTCTGACAAAAAGTGTCCTGTGTGCGGCAGTTATATGGTGGAAAAAGGCAACAAAATCGTATGCAGTCAGGAAACCTGCGGCTATGTAGAACAGAAGCCTCCCAAGAAAGATTAAGAAGTTTCACAATATTTTGCAATTAAAAATATTTTCAGAATAGGCAGGCAAAATTGAAAAAACATAAAAATGTCTTGTAATTTTGAAAAAAAACGTGTAATATAAAAACAGCAGGAATATATGCAGAATATACGACAGATGAAAGAAAAGGAGGCCAGTATGAGCGTTCAGTTGTTAGACAGAACTAGGAAAATCAATAAACTTTTGCACAACAGCAGCTCCAGCAAAGTGGTATTCAATGATATTTGTCAGGTATTGATGGAGACACTAAGCTCCAATATACTGGTGCTGAGCAAAAAAGGAAAAGTGTTAGGCGTCAGTTTATGTCCGGGTGTAGAAGAGATTACAGAGCTGATCGAAGACAAGGTTGGCGGTCATGTGGATACTCTGCTGAATGAAAGATTTTTAGGGGTGTTATCCACAAAAGAAAATGTGAATCTTCAGACACTTGGCTTTGAGCATGTGGACAGCAGATGCCAGGGAATCATTAACCCTATTGATATTGCAGGAGAACGTCTGGGAACCGTATTTATGTATCGTAATGATAAGCCTTATGATATTGAGGATATCATTGTAAGTGAATACGGCACTACAGTTGTGGGACTGGAGATGATGCGCGCAGTACATGAAGAAAATGCAGAAGAAGACAGAAAACAGCAGGTAGTCAAATCCGCATTTAATACCTTATCTTTCTCAGAGTTGGAAGCGATCATTCATATTTTTGATGAACTGGATGGAGAAGAAGGTATTCTTGTTGCAAGTAAGATTGCAGATCGCGTTGGCATTACCAGATCTGTTATTGTAAATGCGCTACGTAAATTTGAAAGTGCGGGAGTGATCGAATCCCGGTCTTCCGGAATGAAGGGTACTTACATTAAGGTTCTTAATGAAGTGATCTTTGACGAACTGGAAGAGATCAAAGCACAGAGAAACAAAAAAGCATAAGATATAAATGAAACAGGAGCGGATGACCGCTTCTGTTTTTTTTAGCTACAAACAGAAATTGGGTATATAAAAAGTAAGAAGATAA
>NZ_CABVDF010000021.1:0-21597 GCF_902497045.1 uncultured Blautia sp.
AGCATTTTTTGCAATGTATTTGGCATTTTATCCTATATACATAGAAAAAATATCAGATATAATGATAAGAAAGAAAATCGTAAACCATGGGTGAAAGAGAGGTTTTTTGATATGGCAGACTGCATTACAATGATAAAATATCAGGGACTTGGGAATGATTATCTTGTGATAGATCCAAATAGGAATCGTGTACAGCTTCAGGGGAAAAAAATTGCACAGATGTGTCAGAGAGGTTTTGGACTGGGGGCGGACGGCGTTCTTTATGGTCCGGTGGAGATTAATGGAAAAATTGGTGTGCATATTTTTAACGCCGATGGAAGTGAGGCTGCCATCAGTGGTAATGGTGTACGGATTTTTGCAAAATATCTGATGGATCAGCAGTATGTAAAGGAAAAGAAATTCAGCATAGAGACACTTTCCGGCCCCATTGAGGTGGAGTGCCTGAATAACCGTGCAACAGAGTTTCGCGTAAATATGGGAAAAGCTTCTTTTGTATCCAGGGAGATCCCGGTTACAGGAGAAATCCGTGAGGTTATTAATGAGAATTTTACTTTTCATGATAAAGAATATAAAGCTACCTGTCTGACCGTAGGAAATCCTCATTGTATTATTTTTATGGATAAGGTAGACGAAAGGACTGCCAGAGCCCTGGGACCTTATGTGGAAAATGCAGATGAATTTCCTGAGAGAATGAATCTTCAGATCTGCCGGAAGATCGATACAGGAAATCTGGATATTGAAATCTGGGAAAGAGGCTCCGGTTATACCAAAGCATCCGGAACGGGAAGCTGTGCAGCTGCGGTTGCAGCTTATCGTCTGGGGCTGGTAGAGAGCCGTGTGAATGTGAACCAGCCGGGAGGAATGATTCAGATCGATATCAGCGATAACGGGGATATCTATATGACAGGAAGCGTAGGTTATGTGGCGGATATGAGAGTGGCAGAGAGCTTTTTCTCCTGAAGGAAAAATATTTCTGCGGAAATCTCTATGTTTTGGAGGAGTTAAAAAGAATCCTGCTGTAGCCATGAAAGAAAAAGGGAAGTCTGTGCATAGTTTATGCACGGCTTCCCTTGCAGTTTTTTCGTAATTATGGTATTCTAGGAACACTTGAAACATGCAGAAACTGCAGGTTTCAATAATATATAGAAAGAAGGTGAAGCTGTGGTTGAATTAGATCAGTTCAAGAGTATTCTTGCAACATACACAGAACCATTAGTGGAAGTGAGGGATTCACTTTGACCTGGCTAACAAAGAAAAGCGGGTTGAAGAATTAGAGCGCGAAATGGAGGCGCCTGATTTCTGGGATGACGCAGAGGTTTCCCAGAAAAAAATGAAAGAATTAAAGAGCATGAAGGACGATATGGAAACCTATCATAATCTGATCACACAGATGGATGATATGGAAACCATGATCGAGATGGGCTATGAGGAGAACGATCCGGATCTTATTCCTGAGATTCAGGAGATGCTGGATGAATTCCGTACATCATTTGATAATATCCGTGTAAAAACTCTTCTGTCAGGCGAATATGACAGCGAAAACGCCATTATCAAGCTGAATGCCGGAGCCGGCGGAACAGAGGCCTGTGACTGGTGTGGAATGCTGTATCGTATGTACAGCCGCTGGGTAGACCGCAAGGGATTTACGATGGAGGTACTTGATTATCTTGATGGAGATGAAGCCGGAGTAAAATCCGTTACTTTCCAGGTAAACGGAGAGAATGCCTACGGTTATCTGAAGTCAGAGAAAGGAGTCCATCGTCTTGTGCGTATTTCACCGTTCAATGCTGCAGGCAAGCGCCAGACATCATTTGTATCCTGCGATGTCATGCCGGATATCAAAAAAGATCTGGATGTAGAGATTAATGATGATGATATCCGTATCGACACTTATCGAAGCAGCGGTGCCGGCGGACAGCACATCAATAAGACCTCTTCTGCAATCCGTATTACGCATTTTCCGACAGGAATCGTGGTGCAATGCCAGAATGAGCGTTCTCAGCATATGAATAAAGATAAGGCTATGCAGATGCTGAAGGCAAAACTCTATCTTTTGAAACAGCAGGAGGCAGAGGAGAAACTTTCAGGTATCCGCGGCGAGGTGACGGACATCGGCTGGGGCAATCAGATCCGTTCTTATGTCATGCAGCCGTATACCATGGTGAAGGATCACCGTACAAATGAAGAAACCGGAAATGTGGATGCAGTGATGGACGGCGGAATTGATCTGTTTATCAATGCATACCTGAAATGGATCGCTCTTTCTAAAAAACCGGAACAGAGCTGATCGGCGGATTCCATTTTCCTGAATCTGCAGGAATAAAAAATACTTGCAGACTATAGTCAGGTGTGATAACATATCCCTCGTAGGAAAACATGTGTCCTTATGAAGCGGACACCCCCTGCGAGGGATTTTCTTTTATCATATAGGGGAGAGGAATATGGAAAAAACATCAGAAAAAAACAAATACTTTGTAGTAAAGGAACGGGCAGTTCCGGAAGTACTTTTGAAGGTTGTGGAAGCCAAACGGCTTCTGGATTCCGGAAAGGTACAGACAGTACAGGAGGCTTCAGAGCAGACAGGTATCAGCCGCAGTTCTTTTTATAAATATAAAGATGATATTTTTCCCTTTCATGATCAGGCAAGGGGAAAGACAATTACTTTTATCATACAGATGGATGACGAGCCGGGACTTTTGTCAGCAGTGCTTCATACCATTGCGCGTTTTCACGGAAATATCCTGACGATCCATCAGAGCATTCCTATTAACGGAGTGGCAACTCTGACTCTTAGCGTGGATATTCTTCCCGGACAGGGCGATGCGGAAGCCATGGTAGAATTCATCGAAAAAATTGAAGGAATCCATTATCTGAAGATTCTTGGCCGGGAATAACCGGAAATACAGGCAAAAGAAATAAGGCTGCTGTGGACAGCAGCAAAATAAGAAACATACAGGGGAGGAAGAAATGGTAAATATAGCAGTATTAGGATACGGCACTGTTGGAAGCGGTGTGGTAGAGGTTATCAACACAAACCATAAAAGCATCAATAAACGTGCAGGAGCTGAGATCAATATCAAATATGTTCTGGACCTCAGGGATTTTCCGGGAGATCCGGTACAGGATATTCTGGTTCATGATTATGAGATCATTGCAAATGATCCGGAGGTAGATATCGTAGTAGAGGTTATGGGTGGAATTGAGCCGGCTTATACTTTTGTAAAGCGTGCACTGGAATCCGGCAAAAGCGTATGTACCTCCAACAAGGCTCTGGTTGCAAAGCATGGTCCTGAACTGATGGAGATCGCAAGAGAAAAAGATATTAATTTTCTGTTTGAAGCAAGCTGCGGAGGCGGAATTCCCATTATCCGTGCATTAAATTCCTCTTTGACAGCCGATGAGATTGATGAGATCACAGGAATTCTCAATGGAACTACAAACTATATGCTTTATAAAATGAGTACAGAAGGTTCTGCGTTTGATGAGGTTTTGAAGGAGGCGCAGCAGAAAGGCTATGCAGAGGCTGATCCGACTGCTGATGTGGAAGGATATGATGCATGCCGTAAAATTGCAATCTTATCTTCTCTGGCATATGGTAAGTTTTTGAATTACGAGGAGATTTATACAGAAGGCATTACGAAGATCACACCGGAGGATATGGAATACGCAGCAGAGCTTGGAATGACTATTAAACTTCTGGCTACCAGCCGCAAAGTTGGTCAGGACTCTTTCTACGCTATGGTGGCTCCGTTCCTTCTCAGCAAAAAGAGTCCATTATTTAGTGTAAATGATGTGTTTAACGGTGTATTTGTACATGGAAATGTTCTGGGTGACGCAATGTTCTATGGAAGCGGGGCAGGCAAGCTCCCTACGGCAAGCGCTGTAGTAGCTGATGTGGTAGATGAAGCTAAGCACCTTCATAGAAATATTATGACAAACTGGACAAGCACACCTCTTCATCCTGTGGAAATGGATGACGTGACCGGAAGATTTTTCGTAAGAGTCAAAGGCGCTACTGTAGATCAGGTAGAAGAAGTGTTCGGAAAAGTTGAAATCGTAAATCTGAAGAAATTCCCGGGAGAATTTGCCTTTATCACTCCTGCTATGAAACAGGGAGAATATAAAGAAAAAGTGGCAGAATTCAATGGTAAAGTGGTAACCATGATCCGGGTGAAAGACTGAACCGAACAGTGAGGAGGAAATCCCTAAGGGATACCTGTATGTCCGGCCGAACCGGACAGTGAGGAGGAAATCCCCAAGGGGATACCTGTATGTCCGGCCGAACCGGACAGTGAGGAGGAAATTATGAAATATGTTGTGGTTTTAGGAGATGGAATGGCAGACTGGCCAATAGAAAGCCTGAACGGAGAAACCCCTCTTTCCTGTGCAGAAACTCCCTGCATGGATGCACTTGCAAAGGTATCTGAGATTGGAATGGCAGCCACTATTCCGGAAGGAATGGCGCCGGGAAGCGATACGGCAAATCTTTCTGTTATGGGATACGATCCCAGGAAATATTACACAGGAAGATCGCCGCTGGAGGCTTTGAGCATTGGCGTGGATATGAAAAACAGTGATGTGGTGTATCGCTGTAATCTTGTAACATTGACGGAAGAGGATATACCTTACGAAGAGCAGAGAATCCTGGACCACAGCTCAGGTGAAATAAGTACAGAAGATGCAGATATTCTTTTAAAGGATGTGTGCAGAGAGCTGGAAAATGAAAATTATCATTTTTATACAGGAACCAGCTATCGCCACTGCCTTGTGTGGAACAACGGAAAAGTGCTGGAATTGACACCGCCTCATGATGTGCTGACGCAGAAGATCGGTTCCTATCTTCCAGATGAGGAACGGCTTCTCTATATGCAGAAGAGAAGTTATGAGATTCTGAAAGAGCATCCGTTGAACAAAAAAAGAAAAGAACAGGGTCTGAATCCTGCCAACAGTCTCTGGTTCTGGGGGGCAGGAACAAAACCGATCCTTACTTCTTTTGAGGCAATTCATCATAAAAAAGGTGTTATGATCTCTGCAGTAGATCTTTTGAAGGGAATTGCCGTAGGCGCTGAGATGGACCGCATCGTCGTGGAAGGAGCTAATGGCGGTCTTCATACAAACTATGAAGGAAAAGCCCGGGCAGCGGTGGATGCACTGACAAAAAAGGGATATGATTTTGCCTATATCCATGTAGAGGCTCCGGATGAAATGGGGCATCAGGGAAGTGTGGAACGTAAGATCCAGGCAATTGAGTACCTTGACCAGAGACTGATACGACTGGTAAAAGAAGGACTGGATGCGGCAGGTGAGGATTATCGAATGCTGATCCTTCCGGATCACCCTACACCTGTAAAGGTGCGAACTCATGTAGCGGAGCCGGTTCCCTATCTTTTGTATGACAGTACCGCACCGGAACAGCACGACTGGCATTATAATGAAAAAGAAGCTGCAGACAGTGGAAAGACAGTCAGTCACGGCTGGGATATGATGAAATATCTTTTCGGAGGAGAATTATGTTAATTGTAAAGAAATTCGGAGGAACTTCTGTGGCCAACAAGGAGCGTATCTTTAATGTTGCCCGCAGATGTATAGAAGATTATAAAAAAGGAAATGATGTGGTGGTTGTACTTTCTGCAATGGGAAAGTATACAGACGAGCTGATATCTATGGCTGCAAACATCAATGAGAAGCCGCCGAAAAGGGAGATGGATATGCTGTTTACCATAGGTGAACAGATGTCTGTGGCTCTTATGAGCATGGCTATGGACAGTCTGGGCGTTCCGGCTGTATCTCTTAATGCATTTCAGGTTGCTATGCATACTACAAGCGTTCATGGCAATGCCCGTTTAAAAAGAATTGATACAGAACGTATTAAAAGGGAACTGGACAGCCGTAAGATTGTTGTAGTTACCGGTTTTCAGGGAATTAACAAATATGATGATTATACTACACTTGGCAGAGGCGGATCTGATACTACGGCAGTTGCTCTGGCGGCAGCTCTTCATGCGGATGCCTGTGAAATCTATACAGATGTAGACGGCGTTTATACCGCAGATCCACGCAAAGTTCCTACAGCCCGCAAGCTGAAGGAAATCACCTATGATGAGATGCTGGATCTGGCAACGCTGGGAGCAGGTGTGCTTCATAACCGTTCTGTGGAAATGGCAAAAAAATATGGAGTGCCTCTTGTTGTGCGCTCCAGTCTGAATACAAGTGAAGGAACTGTTGTAAAGGAGGAAGTAACAGTGGAAAGAATGCTGATCAGCGGTGTGGCGCTGGATACAGATGCAGTAAGAGTTGCGGTGATCGGACTTAAGGATATTCCGGGAATGGCATTTAAGCTTTTTGATGTTCTTGCAAAGAGAAACATCAATGTGGATGTAATCCTGCAGTCTATCGGACGTGCAGGAACAAAAGATATTTCCTTTACCGTAGATGGTAAGGATCTGGATGATGCGGTGGCAGTTCTGGAAGAACATCAGGCAAGACTTGGATATAAGGAGCTTCATTCTGAGAGAAATATTGCCAAGCTGTCGATTGTAGGTGCTGGAATGATGAGTAATCCGGGCGTGGCAGCCAAAATGTTTGAAAGTCTTTATAATGAGGGAGTAAATATCAATATGATCTCAACCTCAGAGATCCGCGTTACTGTTCTGATCAATGAAAAAGACGGCATCCGTGCTATGAATGCAGTTCACGATGCGTTTAATCTGGCAGACTGATAAAAATCAGAATCGAGCCCATTTCGAAATGATTTCGGAGTGGGCTTTTTGTATGATTCTTACATATAAATGTGCGAAAAAGCTGGAAATTTTGTGAAAATTCGTATATAATAAGTAAAAAATGACCAATGGAGGATAATCTATGAGAAAAAAATATCTGGCTTTTTTACTTGCAGGATGTATGAGTTTGAGTTTTTCAACAGCTGCATGGGGAGCTGAGGAACCTGAAGATCCTGCACAGACAGAGACATCTTTGGATACAGCAGGAGAGACAGAAGGGAATCCGCTGCAAACAGATGCAGAGCTTGGTACAGATATTTATGGATATCAGATAGAATATGCAGGAAATCTTATCCAGCTGCCAATGACTTATGACGATTTTACAGCTATGGGCTGGACTCTGAGTAAAAATGACAGTCCGGATACCATGATTTCTACAGGTTCCTATGGAATGGCTACATTTAATAATGGAGAAGTCAGTGCCTATGCTGATATGATTAATTTTGGAATTAATGAGGCACCTCTTTCCGATTGTCTTGTAGGAGGGATTAAGCTTGATCTGGCATGGGGAGATATAGATCTGTCCAGTCTTACAGTGAAGCTTCCTGGCGGGCTTGTTATGGGAACTTCCAATATAGAAGATATCAAGGCAGCATATGGAGAGCCAAGCGATACCTATGAAGGCGATCTTTATACAAAAATGACTTACCAGCAGGATTCCTATCAGAGAGCAGAGCTGTATGTATACAAAGAAGAAAATACCCTTCTTCAGGTTGATCTGCGGAATTTTAAAGAACCGGAAGATTTTGATAAAGGCAGTGTCAGCACAGAGGTTCCGGATATTGTAAGCAATTATAAGGCTCCGACAGCTTTGGGCGGTGATTTTATGGAGCCCGATGTGGAATTTATGGGAAGTCTTTACAGACTTCCGGCTCCGGTTTCCGCATTTCTTGATAATGGATGGGTAATGAAGGATGTTGCAGAGGATGCATTCCTGGAAGGCGGAGGTCTGGAGTTTATTGAAATGATGAAAGAGAATCAGACAGCTCGTTTTTCTGTTTATAACCTTACGGAAAATGCCACGTCCATTGAAAACTGTTTTGTGACAGAGCTTTCCTTTGGAAGCTACGATCCGGAGATTCTGGAGCTGAAGCTTTCAGAAAACATTACTCTGGGGGCAGACAAAAATGAATTGCTCACTAAAGCTTCAGAGAGAGGATATCTGTATGATGACAAGGATAATTATCTGACTATCTATCCGGACAAAGATTCCAAGCTGGATCATTATGTGGAATTCTGGTTCAATGAAGATGAAAGTACCACTCAGGCAGCCAGTATTACAATTCACCATGAACTGACAGAGACACCATAACCGTACAGCAGTAGTTTTTAACCGCTTATCCATTTTTACGGGTAAGCGGTTTTTCCTGATGGCGGAAGAAATAATAAGAAAAAGATATCGACACTTGTATCAAATCGTGCTAAAGTATCTAGATAGCAGTAGAAAGAGAGTGAGGAACGGTAATGAATGGAAACCGAAGATACTGGAAATCCTATGCAAAAGAATTTTTGCAGGGTAAATGGGGACTGGCTATTGTTGGAATGATGGCGGCTCCTCTTATGAATACGATCGGAATGGCAGTAACAGGAAGACTTTTTCCGGGAACTGCATTTCTTGCGTGGATACTTGGAGAAATTTTTCTTCTGATCGTTTCATTGTTGTCGATGATTGTCAGTACGGGTTATAATTATATGCTTCTGAACATGGCGAGAGGCAGGGAATACAGAGTAAGCGATCTTTTCTGCATGTTCCGGAAGGGCTCGGATGGTATTCTGGTAGCAGGCTTTATTATCTCTCTGATTGATACCGTGCTGATGATACCTTTTTATTATCTGTCAAATACTACAGTGCCGGCAGGAGAGACCATAGAAGCTCTTTATGCATGGATGAAGCCGATCATGCTCTGTATGCTTGTTGGAACACTTCTGGGAGTGGTGATCAAACTGCCTTTTTCCATGGCTTTTTATATTCTGGCAGATGAACCGCAGCTAAAAGGAACTCAGGCATTGAAAAAAAGTGCACAGCTGATGAAGGGACATATGTGGAAGTTTTTTATGCTTCAGCTTAGCTTTGTACCCATGATCCTTTTGTCTGTAGTGACATTTTACATTGCGCTTATCTGGGTTATGCCGTATATGCAGGCATCTATGACAGCCTTTTATATGGATGTGACCGGAGAACTGGAGGAGAGACGGAGAAAGCACGCACAGGAAATGGCCAGATGGACTCCGGAAGTCCTTGGATTAACCGGGGAAAACGAAAATTCAGAGGAAATGCAGGAACCTGAGGCTCATCGTACAGGGGATGATTATGACGCAGAGGCATAGGCGCTTTTCCATATGAAGGAGAAAGAGACTGACAGAAAAGAAATAACTGGAGGAAAACATGGATATTATTCAGATAATCACACAGGAGCTTAATGTAGAAAAATGGCAGGTAGAGGCAGCTGTGAAGCTGATCGATGAGGGCTGTACGATTCCTTTTATCTCTCGTTACCGTAAAGAGGCTACCGGATCATTAAATGACGAACAGCTCCGATCCCTTTATGAAAGACTTCTCTATCTGAGAAATTTGGAGGACAAAAAGAACCAGGTTCTTGGAAGTATTGAGGAACAGGGCAAACTGACTCCGGAGCTGAAAAAGCAGATTCAGGAAGCACAGACATTGGTAGTAGTAGAGGATCTTTACCGCCCATACAGGCCGAAGCGACGCACTCGTGCAATTATCGCAAAGGAAAAAGGACTGGAGCCTCTGGCTAATATCCTGATGCTGCAGCTGACAGAGAAAACTCCGGAGGAGGAAGCAGAAGCCTTCGTATCCGAAGAAAAAGGTGTGGCTGACGTAAAGGCGGCTCTGGATGGAGCAAAGGATATTATTGCAGAGCATATTTCTGACGAGGCAGACTACAGGATCTATATCCGTAAACTGACAGTTCAGAAGGGAACCGTGGTTTCTTCCGCTAAGAAGCCGGAGGAAGCTTCTGTTTATGAAATGTATTATGAGTTTGAGGAGCCTGTAAAGAAGCTGGCAGGTCACAGGATCCTTGCCTTGAACCGTGGTGAAAAAGAAAAGATCCTTACTGTAAAGATCAGTGCGCCAGAGGAAGATATCCTCAGGTGGCTGAGAAAACAGGTAATAACCAGAGAAAATCCCAAGACCTCTCCGATTCTGGAAGAGGTTGTAGAGGACAGCTATAAGCGTCTGATCGCTCCGGCCATCGAGCGTGAGATTCGAAGCAATCTTACAGAAAAAGCAGAGGATGGAGCAATTCATGTATTCGGAAAGAATCTTGAGCAGCTTCTTATGCAGCCTCCGATCGTAGGAAAGGTGGTTCTTGGATGGGATCCGGCTTTCCGTACAGGATGCAAGCTGGCCGTTGTGGATGCTACCGGAAAGGTTCTGGATACCACGGTCATTTATCCTACAGCACCTACTTCAGATGCGAAGATCCGGGCAGCGAAGGATACACTGAAAAAGCTGATCCGTAAATACAATATTTCTTTGATCTCTCTTGGAAACGGAACGGCATCAAGAGAATCGGAACAGATCATTGTGGAACTTTTGAAAGAAATTCCAGAGCATGTGTCTTATGTGATCACCAATGAGGCGGGCGCTTCCGTATATTCCGCCAGCAAGCTGGCTACAGAAGAATTTCCTAATTTCGATGTGGGGCAGAGAAGTGCTGCTTCTATAGCCAGACGTCTGCAGGATCCTCTTGCAGAACTGGTGAAGATCGATCCAAAATCTATCGGAGTTGGCCAGTACCAGCATGATATGAACCAGAAAAAGCTTGGAGAGGCTCTTGGAGGTGTAGTAGAGGACTGTGTAAATAAAGTCGGTGTGGATCTTAACACGGCGTCAGCTTCTCTTCTGGAATATATTTCCGGTATCAGCAAGGTGATCGCAAAAAATATTGTTGCCTATCGTGAGGAAAACGGTCGGTTTGAAAGCCGAAAAGAGCTTTTGAAGGTTGCCAAGCTGGGACCGAAGGCCTTTGAACAGTGTGCAGGCTTTACACGTATTACCGGAGGAAAGAATCCACTGGATGCAACAAGCGTTCATCCGGAGAGCTACGAGGCAGCTCAGAAGCTTCTGGAGACAATGGGATTTACTGCAGAGGATATCATGGCAGGAAAGCTTGCAGGAATTTCCCGTAAGATCAAAGACTACAAAAAGCTGGCAGAAGAGCTTGGGGTAGGAGAGATTACTCTTCGGGATATCGTAAAGGAACTGGAAAAACCGGCTCGTGATCCAAGAGAGGAAATGCCGAGACCGGTACTTCGCACAGATGTCCTTGATATGAAAGACCTGAAAGAAGGAATGATCCTGAAGGGAACGGTTCGTAATGTTATTGATTTCGGTGCTTTTGTAGACATCGGAGTTCATCAGGACGGACTGGTGCATATTTCCGAGATCAGTGAAAAATATATCAAACATCCGCTGGAAGCTGTCAGTGTGGGAGATGTGGTAGATGTTCGGGTGCTTGGAGTAGATATGAAGAAAAAACGTATCAGCCTTTCCATGAAAGGAATCAAATAAATAAATATAAGAAGGATTTATGCAGAATGAAGGCTGCCGGAAGCGATCAAGCTCCGGCAGCCTTCATTTTTCAGAAGATGATTTAAGTTTAGGAATTTATCCAAGCAGGGCGGAATCGTTGGAAAATTCCTGTCCGCTTGCTTTTTCAAACTGATCCAGAAGATTTCTTACGGTCAGTTTTTTCTTTTCTTCTCCCTCGATATCCAGTATGATCTTTCCTTCCATCATCATAATAAGACGATTTCCGTGATTGATAGCATCCTGCATATTGTGAGTGATCATCATAGTAGTAAGATGATCGCGGTTTACGATCATATCGGTGATTTCCAGGACTTTTGCCGCTGTTTTAGGATCAAGGGCAGCAGTATGCTCATCCAGAAGAAGAAGCTTGGGCTTTTTCAGAGTAGCCATAAGAAGCGTGAGAGCCTGCCGCTGACCGCCGGAGAGAAGCCCTACTTTGGAAGTAAGACGATTCTCAAGTCCAAGATCCAGAACCTTCAGCAGTTCTTTGTATTCTTCGCGTTCTTTACGAGTGATGCCCTGAAGGAGAGAACGTCTTTTGCCGCGGCGTTTTGCCAGAGCAAGATTTTCTTCAATTCCCATAGTGGCTGCGGTTCCTGTCATAGGATCCTGGAATACACGGCCAAGGTATGCTGCTCTTTTATGCTCAGAAAGTTTGGTTACATCTGTTCCGTCAATGAGGATCTGTCCCTCATCTACCAGCCATGTGCCGGCCACCGCGTTCAGCATGGTGGATTTTCCTGCGCCGTTTCCTCCGATGACTGTTACGAAGTCACCTTCTTTCAGGGTAAGGGAAAGACCGTTCAGGGCAAGCTTTTCATTGATGGTGCCGGGATTGAAGGTTTTATATATGTTTTTCAGTTCAAGCATTTGTATTACCTCCGCGTTTTGTCGGTTTTGCAAAATATTTTGCCTTCCAGTACGGAACAGCAAGGAAGACAGCTACCACAAGGGCAGACAGCAGTTTCAGAAGATCCGTGTCAATTCCCATCCAGATCACAGCCTGAAGGACAAGATAGTAGAGGATGGAACCCAGAGCTACGCTGAAAAGGCGGAGGGCAAAATTTCGGAAGATTTTGCCAAAGATGGCTTCTCCGATGATTACGGCAGCAAGTCCGATGACAATTGCACCGCGTCCCATATTTACGTCTGAAAATCCCTGATACTGTGCCAGAAGAGCACTGGAAAGAGCCACAAGACCATTGGAGATCATAAGTCCCAGTACCTTGCTGAAATCGGTGTTGATGCCCTGTGCTCTGGACATATTTGGATTACAGCCGGTGGCACGGAGGGAACAGCCGATTTCTGTTCCGAAGAACCAGTACAGGATGGCGATGAGCGCCACGATAAAAACTGCAACGATCAGGATGGTGTTCTGATTCAGGGGAACGCCTTTTACATTGCGAAGAGACACCAGAAGATCATACTTGCTGGCATTGACAGCCTGATTGGCTTTTCCCATAATCTTCAGATTGGCGGAATAAAGTCCAAGCTGAGTCAGGATACCTGCAAGGATAGCAGGGATGCCCATGACAGTATGAAAAATTCCGGTTGCAAGTCCTGCCAGCATACCGGCGCCGGTAGCGGCCAGCATGGACACCCAGATATTGTGTCCGCTCATAAGCATCATAATGCAGACGGCGCCTCCGGTACACATAGTACCGTCTACTGTCAGGTCGGCCACATCCAGAATGCGGAAGGTAAGGTATACGCCGATGGCCATGATGCCCCAGATCAGTCCCTGGGCAGCGGCTCCCGGCAGTGCGTTGATCAAACTCATAATTTCCATTGGGATTCCTCCTGTGTAACATAACCAGCGAGAAAGGAGATTCCTTTCCCGCTGGTTATGGTTCGTATATCATATATTTTATAGGGGATTGCTGTGGTTAATAAGGTACAGATGTCGTTTTTATTATTCGGCACTGATGGCTTCGTAATCATCCGGAACTTCGATTTCAAGCTCTTCGCAGATTTCCGGATTATATTTCTTGGTAAAGTTCGGAGCGTATTCCACAGGCATTTCTGAGATATCGGCTTCGCCTTTGAGAACCTTGACTGCCATTTTTCCTGTGGCAACACCGAGATCATAGTAGCTGATGGAAAGTGTGGCAACTCCGCAGCCGCTGCAGATACCTTCTTCACCTGCAATTACCGGAACCTTTTCCGGAAGGCAGATATTGTTGATAATTTCTGCGTTGGATGCAGCTGTATTATCTGTGGGTACATAGATCACATCACTTTCGGAAGCTGCTGTGGTAGCCACTGAAGAAAGATCATTGGAATCGGAAAATGCATAAAATTCACAGGTATAACCAAGCTCTTCCAGAGCTGCTTTTACCGTATCTACCTGATACTGGGAATTTGCCTCAGCGGAACAGTAGAGAAGTCCTACATTTTCTGCATCCGGAAACAGCTCATTAAGCATTGCTGCCTGCTGGTCAAGAGGAGCAAGGTCAGCGGTTCCGGAAACATTGGTTCCGACTGTGCCGTCAAAATCATCCAGATCAAGGGCAACACCGTACTCTGTAACCGAGGTTCCAAGAACGGGGATATCTGCTGTGCCGGAAGCTGCAGCCTGAAGAGCGGCAGTGGCATTTGCCAGTATCAGATCTACATCGTTGGAAACAAAGCTGTTGATGATGGTAGCACAGGTATTGGAATCTCCCTGGGCATTCTGCTCATCGAAAGTTACTTTGTCACCGAATTCATCTGTAAGAGCATCTTTAAAGCCCTGAGTAGCCGCGTCAAGAGCTTCGTGCTGAACCAGCTGGCAGATTCCCACATTGTAAGAATCATCTGCAGCCAGAACACTGATGCTGCTCATTCCTGCAGCCATAGCTGCAGAAAGAATAACTGCTAAAATCTTTTTTTTCATATTCTATATCCTCCTCTTAAATGGCTTTTTGTAAATTCCATTTTTATTCATGTGACTTTTACAGTATAACGCTTTAACGCCGCAAAGTCAAGAAGTGTGATGAAAAATAAAAGAAAAATATAGGCTGAAAAATATTTGTTAGGCTGAAAAAATAGTTAGAATTGTCTGATTGTATTGACAATTTACGCTGTTTTCGCTATTATTAAGGTAGTTTCAAAGAGGCGGGACCCGATGGTGTTGTGCCTCTTTATGTTTCATAAAATGTGCATCCCGCAGAAATGAAACCTTGCGGAGAATGGAGGAAAACAGGATGAAAAAAGCATTAGCAGTTGGTCTTGCGGCAGCTATGGCAGTTTCTATGACTGCTCCGGTATACGCTGAAGGCGAAGGAGTTGCCAAGGAAGATCTGAAGATCGGTATCATTTATATCGGTGATGAGAATGAGGGCTACAGCGCAGCTCATATGGCTGGTATTGATGAGATGGTAAAGAATCTTGGATTGGAAGATTCCCAGGTGATCGAAAAAACTCTGATCGGTGAGAACGAGGCATGTTACGATGCAGCAGCTGACCTGGCTGACCAGGGCTGCCAGATCGTATTTGCAAACAGCTTCGGACATGAGACTTATATTCTTGAAGCAGCAGGTGAGTATCCGGAGGTTCAGTTCTGTCATGCAACAGGAACTCAGGCAAAAGCAAGCGGACTTGAGAACATGCATAACTATTTTACTAATATTTATGAATCCCGCTATGTATCCGGTGTTGTGGCAGGACTTAAGCTGAACGAAATGATCGAGGCAGGCGAGATCACAGAAGACAAGGCGAAGATGGGTTATGTAGGCGCTTTCCCATATGCAGAGGTTATCTCCGGATTTACTTCTTTCTATCTTGGCGCTAAGAGTGTATGCCCGTCTGTTACCATGGAAGTAAAATATACAAACAGCTGGGCAAGCTTTGACCTTGAAAAAGAGTGTGCAGATGCTCTGATCTCTGACGGCTGTGTTCTGATCAGCCAGCACGCAGATACAACAGGCGCTCCGACTGCATGTGAAGCGGCAGGCGTTCCATGTGTAGGCTACAATATTGATATGACATCTGTTGCTCCGAACACTGCTCTTACTTCCGCATCTATTAACTGGGGCGTATATTATACATACGCTGTACAGAGCATGATCGATGGAACACCAATCGATGTTGACTGGTGCAAGGGATTTGCAGAAGGCGCTGACAAGCTTACAGAGCTCAATGAGAAGGTAATTGCAGAAGGAACAGAAGAAAAGGTAAAAGAAGTTGAGGATGCGATCATTGATGGTTCTCTCCATGTATTCGATACCTCTACATTTACTGTTGACGGCGAAGAAGTTACCACTTATGAAAAAGACGGAACAGAATATGTATCTGACGGATATTTCCATGAGTCTGAATATGCTTCTGCACCGGCATTTGATCTGGCAATTGATGGAATCACATCTATCGTAGAATAAGACATACAGATGGCGGAGCTGCTTGTCAGCAGCTCTGCTTTTTTGTATGATGGATTATTTTCATATTCTCCATTATACAAAAAAGCAGAGCAATCTGCAGTAAGTCCCTCAGGAATTGAGGGATTTCGAAGCGGATTTATCCGCTTTATTCTGAGAAATACCATGCAGTACATAAAAGGAGGGGACAGAAGTGGGAGAAAATTATGCTCTTGAGCTGAAGCAGATCACCAAGCGCTTTGGTTCTGTTCTGGCAAATGACCATGTGGATCTGACACTGAAAAAATCAGAGATTCTGGCAATCCTGGGAGAAAATGGAAGTGGAAAGACTACATTGATGAATATGATCTACGGTATTTATTATCCGGATGAGGGTCATATACTGGTAG
Source organism: uncultured Blautia sp. (assembly GCF_902497045.1). NCBI lineage: Bacteria > Bacillati > Bacillota > Clostridia > Lachnospirales > Lachnospiraceae > Blautia > uncultured Blautia sp. The sequence goes on from NZ_CABVDF010000021.1 coordinate 16,085, forward strand.
ACGGAAAAGAAGTATCTATACGTTCGCCAAAAGATTCACACAAGCTGGGTATCGGAATGGTACATCAGCATTTTAAACTGGTAGATGTTCTTACCGCGGCGGAAAATATCATCCTGGGACTTCCTGGAAAAGCTATGCTGAACATGAAAAAGGTTACGGCAGAGATCCAGGCTCTTGTAAATAAATACGGATTTGATATCGACCTGTCACAGAAGATATACGAAATGTCTGTTTCTCAGAAACAGACGGTGGAAATTGTTAAAATGCTGTACAGAGGAGCCAGGATATTAATCCTTGACGAGCCTACTGCGGTTCTTACACCTCAGGAAGCGGACAGACTTTTTGATATTCTGAGAAATATGAGAGACGACGGATGTTCGATCATTATTATTACGCATAAGCTTCAGGAAGTGCTTGCACTTTCGGATCGTGTTGCTATTCTCCGCAAGGGAAAATATATTGATACTGTGGAAACGTCAAGCGCCAATGTTCAGAGCCTTTCTGAGATGATGGTAGGTGCAAAGGTAGATCTGGATATCGATCGCCCGGACCCTGTAGATCCTCAAAAACGTTTGGAGATCAAAGGGCTTACCTGTAAGGACAAGGAAGGTGTTAAAACTCTGGATGATGTGGATCTTGTAGTCAACAGTGGTGAGATCCTTGGAATTGCCGGAATTTCAGGAAGTGGTCAGAAAGAGCTTCTGGAAGCAGTTGCCGGACTTCAGGCAGCCGAAAGCGGAACAATCCTGTTTACCGATGAGGATGGAAACCAGAAAGATCTGGCAAAAATGGATTCCGTAGAGATTCAGGAACTGGGCGTAAGTCTTGCTTTTGTTCCGGAGGATCGTATCGGTATGGGACTTGTCGGCGATATGGATATGACGGATAATATGATGCTGAGAAGTTATCATAACGGCAAGGGCGGTCTGCTTGACAGGAGAGGTCCCAGACAGCTTGCCACTACGATCAAGGATCAGCTGGAGATCATGACACCGAGTATTTCTTCTCCTGTCCGTCAGATGTCCGGAGGTAATGTACAGAAAGTACTGGTAGGCCGTGAAATTGCCCAGAATCCGAAGATATTGATGGTAGCTTACCCCACCAGAGGAATTGATATCAATTCTTCCCATACCATATATAAGCTTTTGAACGAGCAGAAAAAACATGGAGTTGCAGTGATCTGTGTAATAGAGGATCTGGATGTTCTGCTAGCTCTTTGCGACAGGATCGCCGTTCTCTGCGGCGGAAAGATCAGTGGTGTGGTAAATGGAAGAGCTGCGACCAAAGAAGGAATTGGACTTCTGATGACAAAGCATGAAAAAGGAGGGGAGCAGTAATGAAAAAAGAACCTTTCTTAAAAATGTCCAGGCGTGAAAAGATCAGCTGGCAGAAAAGGCTTATGATTCGTATTGCGGCCCTGATTCTGTCACTTCTGGTCTGTGCGGGTGTGATCTTTCTTCTGGTAAGAATGAACCCCTTTGACGTATATAAGGCTATCTGGGACGGAGCGCTTGGATCAGAGCGCCGTATCTGGATCACTGTCCGTGATACCATGATTCTTCTGTGTATTGCAATCGGTCTTGCACCGGCATTTAAGATGCGTTTCTGGAATATCGGTGCTGAGGGACAGATCCTGGTAGGCGGTGCCTGTGCAGCGGCAGCCATGATCTATGCAGGTGACAAAATGTCTCCGGTACTTCTTCTGGTTGTTATGTTTGTATGCTCTGCGCTGGGCGGTATGATTTGGGGTATGATCCCGGCTGTGTTTAAAGCCTACTGGAATACAAATGAAACGCTGTTTACCCTGATGCTAAACTATGTTGCCATGCAGATTGTAACCTTCTGTATTGTATTCTGGGAGAATCCAAAAGGTTCCAATACAGTGGGAATCATTAATCAGTCTACACAGGCCGGCTGGCTTCCGGAGCTTTTTGGACAGAAGTATGGCTGGAATGTTCTGATCGTGCTGGTATTTACGGTAGTAATGTTTATTTATCTGAAATACAGCAAGCATGGTTACGAGATCTCCGTTGTGGGAGAAAGTGAAAACACAGCCAGATATGCAGGCATCCGGGTGAAAAAGGTTATTATCCGTACTATGGCGATCTCTGGTGCGATCTGCGGCATTGCCGGTTTTGTTATTGTCAGCGGTGCAAGCCATACCATTTCCACAGCTACAGCCGACGGACGTGGATTTACAGCTATCATCGTTGCATGGCTTTCCAAATTTAATACGTTTATCATGCTGGCGGTATCCTTCGGTATCGTATTTATGCAGCAGGGCGCGGTGCAGATCGCAACCCAGTACGGACTGAATGAAAATGCTTCCGATGTTATCCTTGGAATTATCCTGTTTTTCCTGATCGGAGCAGAATTCTTTATTAATTACAAAGTTGAGCGTGCAAAAAAATAGGAGGAAGATGCAATGAGTGTACTTATTATTTTTATTCAAAAAGCAATTGTCCAGGGCATCTGTATTCTTTATGGGGCGCTTGGCGAGATTATGACAGAAAAATCTGGAAACCTGAACCTTGGAATACCGGGAATCATGTATATGGGCGGAATCTCCGGTCTGATGGGAGCTTTCTTTTATGAAAAAGACAATCCGAATCCAAATGCACTGGTGGGAGTGCTGATCTCGCTTTTATGTGCTTTTACGGTAGCGGCTCTGGGCGGACTGATCTACAGTGTACTTACCATTACTCTCAGAGTAAATCAGAATGTAACCGGTCTGGCTCTTACGATTTTTGGTACCGGATTCGGAAACTTCTTCGGAGGATCCATTTCCAAGCTTGCCGGAGGTGTGGGACAGATTTCTGTTAAAGTAACAGGAAGTGCTTATACGGCAAAAATTCCAGGATTATCCAAGATTCCGGTTCTGGGAGACCTTCTGTTCAGCTATGGATTTATGACATACCTGTGTATTATCGTGGCAGTGCTTCTGTCGGTGTTCCTGTTTAAGACAAGATATGGACTGAACCTCCGTGCCATCGGAGAGAATCCGGGAACTGCTGATGCAGCCGGTATCAACGTAACCAAATATAAATACCTTTCCACTTGTATCGGTGCAGGGCTTGCAGGTCTGGGCGGTCTTTACTTTGTAATGGAATACTCAGGCGGAACCTGGACAGACAATGGGTTTGGAGACAGAGGCTGGCTGGCAGTTGCCCTTGTTATTTTTGCACTGTGGAAACCGATTAATGCCATCTGGGGTGCGTTTCTGTTTGGGGCGCTCTACATTCTGTATCTTTACATCCCGGGTCTGGGAAGAAGCATGCAGGAAGTATTTAAGGCTCTGCCTTATGTGGTTACGATCATCGTTCTTGTATTTACCAGCTTCCGTAAAAAGAAGGAGCACCAGCCTCCGGCAGGTCTGGGACTTCCGTACTTCAGGGAAGAACGTTAAAAAAGTATTGCAAATACATTTATACGGCAGTATAATAAAGCATATAAAAGGAAATTCTTCGGGGCAGGGTGACTGTGATCTGCATAAGGCAGAAAGCGGAATTCCCTACCGGCGGTATAGTCCGCGACCCGCTATAAGCGGTTGATCTGGTGACCGGCAGTATCCGGAATTCCAGAACCGACAGTAAAGTCTGGATGAGAGAAGAACACGCTTGCTTTTACGTGCTCAGTGCCCCGGGAATATTTCCCGGGGTTTTTGCTGTTCAGGAAATCATGATATGCTGCAGGAACTTTCCTGAGCGGCAAAACGCTCCACCAGTATACAGCCGGATATATGCGGAATATGCTTTCTTATGGCAGTCTGCGTCCCGTATGCAAAGTGGAGCAACCTGAGAGGAATTTTCTTTGAGAAGAAGGTCGTTATTCAGGACCTTCAAAAAAGAAAAGGAGAGATAAAGTATGAGTGAACAGGTTTTAAGAGGTGGGAACGTAATGGAGAGAAGCCGGACAAGGACATTGACACAGATCGCTATGCTGGGCGCTGTGGCAGGCGTACTGATGAATTTTGAGTTTCCCATTCCGTTTCTGGCTCCATCGTTTTATCAGCTTGATTTTTCGGAGATCCCGGTTCTGATCGGAAGCTTTGCCATGGGACCTGTGGCAGGTGTGGTGATCGAACTGGTGAAGATCCTGGTACATCTTGTGACAAAGGGAACTATGACTGCAGGTGTGGGCGATGTGGCAAACTTTATTTTTGGCTGTGCCTTTGTGATTCCAGCAGGTCTGATCTATCGTTTCCGCCATATAAAAAGCAGAAAACATGCTGTGGAGGGAATGGCAGCAGGAACTGTTCTTACAACTGCAGCTGCCTGTCTGATGAACGCTTTTGTACTTCTTCCGGCGTATGGCAAAGCTTTTGGAATGCCTGTGGAAGCATTTGTTGAAATGGGGGCAGCCGTAAATCCGTCTGTAAACAGCCTGCTTGGGTTTGTGGCAATGATCATTGTTCCTTTTAATCTGTTTAAGTACACACTGACTTCCATGATCGTGTTTTTTATTTATAAAAGGATCCGTGTGATTTTAAAAGGCGACTGAAAATAATATGCTGAAATAAAGGGAAGACAATCAGGGCTGAGGCTTTGGTTGTTTTCCTTTTGGTGAGAAAGGAGAAAAACTTGTCAGCCTCAGACAGGATGACAGGATTCTATGTAAATATATGGTTAAAGCAAAAAAGGCATATTTTCATCTTCCCGGTTTGTTTGAGTTTTATGATCTGTATGGTGTGTTTCTGCCATTATTTCGCGGACACAGAGAATATTTTTACGATTGGTGTGACATAGGCTCTGTATACGGAGCTCCGGCAGATTGTATCTGGGGCGGCGGCCGTGTAGAAGAAGGAGATCATTCTCCCCAGGAGGTTCTGGACTTAATGCGGAAACATGGGATCTCAGCCCGTCTGACCTTCAGTAACTCTTTGCTTCGGCAGGAGCATCTTTCGGATAAAAAATGCAACGCCCTCTGCGGCCTGTTTGAACAAAACGGAAAAAATGGAGTGATCCTTCACTCAGATCTGCTGCTGGAATATCTGAAAATAAATTATCCGGGACTTTATTTTGTTTCCTCCACCACAAAGGTGCTTACTGATTTCCAGGATTTTGTGAAAGAAATAAACAGGGAGGATTTCCTCTATGCGGTACCGGATTTTCGATTGAATAAGGTTTTTGATAAATGGGATACTCTGTCGGAAAAACAGAAAGATAAAGTGGAATTTTTATGCAACGAATGCTGCTGGTTTGGATGCAGAGACAGAAAACATTGTTATGAGGCTGTCAGCAGTAAAAATCTTGGGGAGGACAGCCAGGAGCATTACTGTACGGCTCCTGATGCAGGAAACGGTTACCGTTTTTCCAAGGCAATGGAAAACCCCGGGTTTATCAGCATCAATGATATAAAAAATGTTTACCTGCCGGCGGGATTCTCTAATTTTAAGATAGAGGGACGTGGACTTGGAAGTGCATTGATCCTGGAATTTTTGCTTTATTATATGACAAAACCAGAGTATCATATTCATGTCAGAGAAGAAATTTATTTAGATAATATGCTGGACT
>NZ_CABVDF010000022.1:0-21431 GCF_902497045.1 uncultured Blautia sp.
CAATATTTTTTGTATATTTTGTCGTTTTCTTTTGTACTTTTATGATTAAAAAGTCTGAAACCGCATTACATTCTCAAGCATCCTTATTTCTCTCCCCTCAGCACCCGATCCAGAATGTCTGCAAAAGGTTCCATTGCATTTTTAACCTCCTGCACTGTATTTGTCTGTGCTCCTGCTTCCAAAAGAACCGATCTTTTTCTCAGATGCAGGTTATATCTCAGCCCGGACAGATAGATGCCTCTGTAAAAATCCGGATAATACTGTGCAGCCTGGTATTCCATCTGAAAAGAAAAAGCAAGATTATCTTCTATGTAGGGATTCGGCAGATAATCTACCGTTCCCTGAGAGCGTGTATAGCTAAGACCATTATAAAACATGATCTGTGCCGTTGATTTTCCATTGATTGTTGTAACCAGATGACGATCCTCCGGCACTCCATCTCTGTGAAGGTCTATGATCACTTCTATGGAAGGATTTTCTGCAAGAATTTTTTCTATATAAGGACGCGCGTAATCATAGGCCGCACTGCGGTCAAGCTGACCTCCGGCCATATCAAACTGCTCTGTTATATGAAGCACCTGATAACCATAGGTATCAGTAAGGATTTTTTCAAGATGATCTCCCACTCCCACAATGGTATCTGCAATCTCCCCTTCCCGGGAATCCGCAAAGGTTTCCTGCGTGTGGCTGTGATAAATAAGGATCTGTGGATTATCGGGATTCTTATTTATGGTAAGATCCTTTTCCAGAAATCTTTTCGCATTCAGCTGTTCCGGGTTTGTATCGGTATTTTCATCTATAATAAAAAAATTATTCAACAGATAATCATAATCTGCAAGAGTTTCCGGTGCCAGGTCAATCACCGGAGCCGGCTGGATCTGAGCCAGAACAGGAGCAGCTGTTACCGCAGGCGCTTCTGTTGCTGCAGGTGTTTCTGTTACTGCAGGTATTTCTGTCACCGAAGGAGCTTCTGTTATGTCCGTCTTCTTTTTATTTTCTGCCGGCTGAATATGCTCTTCTTTCTCCTGATCCTGAGACAGCATGTCCTGAGTTTCCGGCTCTGTCTCTATATCCAGATCCCTGTTTTCTTTTTCCATTTGTTTTGCCAGATATGCAGCATTCCCCTCCATCAGCTTCTCATATGTTTCCGGGTCTTCCCTCTCCGGAACACTTCTAGCTTTTTTCTCCAGAAAACAATAAAGAGGAAACTGCCTGTATGCATTTCCTCTCATAAAAAAGGGGTCTGGCATGACAGCCAGAACTGCCCAAAAACATAAACTCATGATAATACAGCATGCTTTCTGGAGCTTTGTCATAGGATCACCTCTTTCAAAGTATCCTATGACACAATAACAGTGATTATGACTGTACCGCTTTAAGAAAATGCCAGATTCAGCCCTTCTGATATAGTAAAACTAAGATATTTCACGGTCTCATCTACATCCTTTGGCGTAACAAACATACTATACAGATTTGGTGATATCATTTCCTCCAGAAATTCTTTCTGTTCCTGTTCTTCCAGTGTATCCAGAAGATGTGCCATGGAATCATGAACGATGGTTGCGGCATCCACAACCGTAGGAACGCCTATGCCGATCACTTTTACCTGAAGGTTCTCTTCTGTAAGCCCGTTTCTGTGATTTCCCACTCCGGACCCCGGATGAATACCAGTATCTGTGATCTGAACTGTCCTGTTCAACCTCCGGACACTGCGGGCGGCCAGCGCATCTACTGCAATGACTACATCCGGCTTTGTTTCTGCCGTCACTCCCTGAATGATCTCCGATGTTTCCATCCCTGTCTGAGCCATTACCCCGGGGATGATCCCGCTGACCTGGTGCAAAATTTCTTTTCCGTTGCTTTTCAATCCATATTCCCGTATGATATGCCGCGTCATACGAAGATTGTCTATCACAAGAGGTCCCAGTGAGTCTGCGGTGATTCCCTGATTCCCCAGTCCCACTACCAGAACCGAGGTTTCTCTGTCCAGATTGATCAGTCTGTGAAGATGCTTTGCAATCTCCTCAGATATTTCCCTGTGATAATCTTCATCAGAAGCTGACAGATCAGGGGCTTCTATGGTAATATAATTGCCCTGAGGGCGCCCCATAGCCTTAGCCCCATTTTCTGTAGTGATTTTTACTATCGTTGTTCGGATATCCTTCTCTTCATTATAATCTTCATGAATCTCCACGCCTCGAAGCTCTGTATCCTTTTCTGCAAAGCTTTCTGTAGCCTCCAGTGCCAGATCCGTTCTGATTCTGCTGTTTCCTAACATCTTTTCTCCTCCGGATTGTCTTTTTATGTAGGATTTGTCTTTTTTATGGGAATTATGTATTGACATTCAAAGATATGTGTAATAAAATATATAAGCATGTTCACAGAAGCGCCCGTGTCTGTTTCTGGAACAGATCATCAAGAATTCGAAATGGAGGTGTATCACATTGGCTAACATTAAATCCGCAAAGAAAAGAATTTTAGTAAACAGAACTAAAGCTGCGAGAAACAAGTCTATCCGCTCTGCTGTTAAAACTTCCATCAAAAAGGTAGAAGCTGCAGTTCAGAACAACGATAAGGCTGCTGCACAGGTAGCACTCAACGAGGCAATCGCTGCTATCAGCAAAGCAACATCCAAGGGTGTTTACCACAAAAATAACTGTGCAAGAAAAGTTTCCCGTTTGACAAAAGCCGTTAACAACATCGGCTAATAGAAAACGAACTTGTTTTTAATTATAAGCTTATAATTAAAAAAGACAGTCACAACCGTCATGTGACTGTCTTTTTTCTGTTTTACCGGTCAGCCCAGCTCAACCATTCTTCTGATACATTTTTCTGCCCCGTCCATAACATCCTGAGAAAGCAGAATTTCTTCTCCTCCCTGTCCTTTCAGACAGTTATAAATATCCATCAGTGTGGTAACCTTCATATCCATACAGGTCAGAGCTACAGAAAGGGGATAAAATCTTTTTTCTGGATAAGAAAACTGAAGATGCTCCACAATACTGTTCTCTGTTCCAATAATAAATTCCTCTGCCTCTGATTTTTCCACATAGGACATAATTCCGGTTGTAGAACCGACATAATCTGCATATGCCACAACCTCAGGCCGGCACTCTGGATGCACAAGGAGAAGAGCTCCCGGATGAGCAGCTTTCGCCTTTTCTGTCTCCTCCCCGGTAACTGCCGCATGACGTGGACATCCTCCATTATAAAAAGCAAAGGTCTTTTCCGGAATCTGCTCTGCCACAAAATGTCCCAGATTAGGATCCGGAATAAAAAGAATCTTATCATGCTCCAGACGACGGCAGATTTCTACCGCTGAAGCAGAAGTCACACACACATCACACTCTGTTTTCAGTTCTGATGTCGTGTTGATATAAGCTACAACTGCATATCCGGGATATTGCTTTTTCAGTTCTCTCAGCTCATCGACTGTAAGCTGCTCTGCCATGGGACATCCTGCTGTAGGATTTGGAAGCCATACCTTTTTATCCAGACTTAAGATCTTACATGTTTCTGCCATAAAGCGTACGCCGCACATGATAATTCCGTCACAGTCGCTTTTGGAAGCCTGCACGCTTAATCCATAAGAATCTCCTGTATAATCTGCCACCTCCAGAATTTCATGACCCTGATAGGCATGTGCCAGGATACAGATATTCTTTTCCTTTTTCAGACGGAGGATTTCCTCCTGTATCTCTGCGATCTTCATAATTTGTTCTCCTCTTTTTCTTTCTTTTCCCATGGCTGCAAGGGCGCCAGAAATCCGGCTTTTTCAAGCTGCTGCCCGATCAGATCCAGACGCTGTTGGCTGGATGCCTCCACAAGATGATAGTGATAACCAGAAGTAGCGTTGCTCAGAACAGTGGAATGGCTGCTGTTTAAAGCCTCTACAAACTCTGCCACATCATGTCTGGACCGAATATCCATTTCCGCGGATACACGACCATATACTCTGTGACTGATACTGATATTTTTTACATGGCCGCCGCAGTCTACAATCAGGTTCAGCTCCTCTGCCGCCTGTTCCTGTCTGTGGCGCACCTTAAATTCTCTGGTAAAGCTGGTGTCCTGCTGGATCGCATATCCCTTTGTAGTGGAAAGGATACCCGGTGTAGACGCACGGATCACCGCCATATCCTGAACGATCACCTGACGGCTTACGCCAAATTTTGCAGCAAGTTCTCTGGCCGCAACCGGTTCTTCCTCTCTCTGAAGAATCTGAAGGATTTCCTTTCTCCTATCAGAGGTGTTCATGATATGCCTCCTCTCAGACCGCATGAAGATTTTTCATGGAAATGTCAAGGATCGGTGCAGAATGAGTCAGCGCCCCGCTGGAAACATAGTCTACGCCCACATCACGAATCTTTGCGATATTCTCTTTTGTCACATTTCCGGAACATTCTGTCTCTGCTCTTCCGTCAATAAGGGCTACGGCTTCTTTCATCTGCTCCGGTGTCATATTATCCAGCATAATGATGTCTGCTCCTGCTTCTACAGCTTCTTTTACCTGATCCAGAGTTTCTACCTCAATCTCAATCTTACGTACAAAAGGTGCGTATGCTTTTGCCATGGCCACAGCCTTTGCCACGCTTCCGGCTGCTCCGATGTGATTGTCTTTCAGAAGCACTCCGTCCGAAAGATTATAACGATGATTGCATCCTCCGCCTACACGGACTGCATACTTTTCAAATACACGACAGTTTGGAGTTGTCTTTCTTGTATCCAGAAGAGTCAGACTGCTGCCTTCAAGAAGTCCTGCCACCTCTCTTGTATAAGTAGCAATCCCGCTCATTCTCTGAAGATAGTTAAGGGCCACCCTCTCACCGGATAAAAGTACACGAATGTCTCCGTTGACCTTTGCCAGAAGCTGCCCGTTCCTTACCTGATCTCCGTCCTTACAGAAAAATTCAATTTCAGTCTTATCATCAAGAAGAGTAAATACTCTTGCATAAACCTGGAGTCCTGCGATCACTCCGTCCTCCTTAGCGATCAGATCTACCGTTCCCTTCTGTGCCTCCGGCATTACGGCATTGGTAGAAACGTCCTCGCTTGTAATATCCTCTCTCAGAGCCATCATGATCAGCTCATCTGCCTGCATTTTCATTGTAATTTCATTCATGACTGTTTTTCATCCTTTCAATTTCATTTAATACATTTTTCCGATAACCTGCCATCAGAGTTTCCCTGTCTTCATAGCATTTCCGATCAATGGCTCCGGCGCGGCACGGCTCCGGCTTCCTTCCAAACAATATATCATCTGCAGCTCTTCTTGCAAACACCAGAGATTCCAGAAGAGAATTGCTGGCCAGCCGGTTCTTTCCATGAACTCCATTGCAGCTTGTTTCGCCGCAGGCATAAAGTCCTTTCATTGAAGTCCTGCTTCCCAGATCCACCTGAATGCCTCCCATAAAATAATGCTGAGCCGGAACTACCGGAATCGGCTCCTTTCGTACATCATATCCTTCCTCCAGACAACGTTTGAAGATATTAGGAAAATGTTTCATGATCATATCCTCACCCAGCGGACGCATATCCTCCCACACATATTCGGTATCCTGTTTTTCCATCTGTGCGAAGATTGCTTTGCTCAGAAGATCTCTTGGCTGCAGTTCATTAGTGAAACGCTGTCCGTTTCTATCGCAAAGGTGAGCGCCCTCTCCACGTACAGATTCCGAAATCAGAAATCTCCTTCCCGGCTTTTTAGAATAAAGAGTTGTGGGATGGATCTGTATGTAATCCAGATTCTCCAGAGCGATCTGATGCTTCATGGCAATACCAAGTGCATCTCCTGTAATATGAGGAAAGTTGGTAGAATTTTTATAAAGTCCCCCAAGCCCTCCGCAAGCCAGAACCACATAAGGCGCGCGGATATCATAAATCTCATCCTGCTCATCCATAGCCACCACTCCCCCGCAAATATTATCCCGGGAGATCAGATCTACCATAGTCATATATTCACAGATCTCAATATTTTCTCTTTTTTCCGCCTGCTCAAGAAGTTTAGAGGTAATTTCCTTTCCGGTAATGTCCTCATGGAAAAGAATCCTGGGCTGAGAATGTGCCCCTTCTCTGGTAAACAGAAGATCTCCTTCCTCACTCCGTTCAAAATCCACATTTCTCATAAGAAGATCGCGGATAATACTGTTGGAGCTGCGGATCATCAGATCTACTGCTTTTTTATTATTTTCATAATGGCCGGCACGCATGGTATCCTCAAAATAATCATTGTAGTCAGCCTCTCCCCGAAGCATGCAGATTCCTCCCTGTGCCAGAAAAGAATCTGACTGATCTGCTTCTTTTTTTGTGATCATCAGGATCTTCTTCCTTTCCGGAAGGTTCAGGGCACAGTACAGACCTGCGGCTCCTGTTCCTACAACAATCACGTCATAATGTTCTTTCATGTTTTCTCCTCATATCCTTAACATTTTTTTGCAAGTATACCACCAGACTTAACAGGTGTCAAGACACCTGTAATGATAAGAATAATTTCATGAAAACATAATGTTGCTGTTCACAGAGCTGTGAACAGCAACAACATAAAAACGAAAATGCTATAAGACTTATCTTCCGGAACTGTATTTCACGATCAGCAGTTCTACGCTGAGCACATCCTGAAGCCGTCCGGTCTTAACCGCTTCTTCCGCATCCACAAAATCCTCTTCCGCTCTGCGAAGCTCCTCTGAACTATAAGACCGGGCACAGGCTGCAATATTTCTGGCCACAAAAGAAGGAACACCCAAACGGGAGGCAATTTCCGGCTGGCCCACACCCTCTTCCGCCATTTTTTTTGCAAGAAAAAGCTGATGGAACTGTTTTGCAAGAAGAAACAGGATTCTCATAGGAGGCTCCTTCAATGTCAGAAGGTCATAATAAAGATCCAGTGCACGCTTCTGATTTTTTTCTGTTACCGCACGAACCATGTCAAAAATCTTGTTTGCTGTCTGCGTTGTACATACAGCCTCAATATCCTGAGCTGTCACAATATCTCTGCCTTCTGTATAGGCGATCAGCTTTTCCAGCTCCATACGGATATTTCCCATATCCGTACCGGTCTTTATAAGAAAAAGCTCCATATCAGATGTTTTGATCTTACGGCCTTCTCTTCCAAGAATCCCTGCCGCCCAACGCATCAGAGATTTTTCATCCTGACGGGAAAATTCTGTTACCCGCCCTATATTTTTCACTGCTTTATACATCCGGCTTCTCTTATCTACTTCTTCCTCTACAAAGATCATCCTCACATAATCAGGAAGCGTTTTCATGTAATCCGCAAGTTCTTCACATTTATTTTTAAAAAATCCGGAGTTTTCCACAAGGATCACCCTGTGGTCTGCAAAAAACGGCATCGTCTCACAGAGATCGATCATCTCTCTTACTTCGATCCCCTTTCCTTCATACCTGCTGAAATTCATCGTATCTCCATCTGGGTTTAATTCTTTCAGCAGTTTATCTTTATACTGTTGTCTGAGATAGGCTTCCTCCCCATATAAAAGATAAGCCGTTTTAAAATTTCCTGTTTTTAAATCTTCCTGTAAGCTTTTCAAGATCAAACTCCCTTTGTTGTTTTTATCTTTCTATTATACAAAGATTCACTGCCTCCCGCAAGACAAATCCCCGCCTTCTGCCGCCTGCCCTACTTCCTGTAATCTGTCCGTTTTTTATTTTACAAAGTGTTCTGTCCATATACGGGTTCCATCTGTATGCAAAGTAATGGCACCGTTTTTCATGGTATATTCTACTTTTACCCCGCTTTTTTTCATTCGAAGGGTAGTTTCCGGCGAAGGATGTCCATAAGTATTGGAATCAGAACAGGATATCACTGCCAGTTCCGGTTTTACCTGATCCAGAAATTCCTGACAGGTGGAATGTCTGGAACCATGATGGGCTGTTTTTAAAAAATCTACATCTGAAAACTCCGACAACAGTTTCTTTTCTGTATCCATACCGATATCCCCAGTGAAAAGCCCCTTAAACTTTCCGAATTTCAGTTCCATCACCATACCTTCCTCATTTACATTGTCTCCTAATGAGCCCTCCATAGGAGCAAGTATCTGGAATTTTGCCTTTCCGCAGAAAAAAGAATTTCCCTTTTCCATATACAGCACCTGGATTCCGGCTTCCTTTGCCAGCTTTTCCAGAAGCTGATATGCCTCTGGTTTTTCTTTCCACTGAGGAAGCATCAGTGTTCCGGCCTTCACAGAGGTCAGCCCCTGTGTCATATACTCCATAAGCTCCTGTATACCGCTGATATGATCATTATCTGTATGTGAGACAAGGATACCGTCTATATAGGAGATTCCTCTGCTTTTCAAATAGGGAAGAAGCTGATATGCTGCGATATTCTTCTTATTGCTGCTTCCGCAGTCCATGAGAAACACACCTTTTTCCGGCATTTCCAGAACGATGCCATCCCCCTGTCCAATATCCAGGCATGTGATACGAAGCCCTTTTCGGGGCTGCCAGGAAAGAAGCAGGATCCCTGCCAGAACAATCAGCCCCCATAAAAGGCCTCTTCCTGCTTTCTTCTTTTTTTCTGCCTTTCGCATTCCCCAGAATATTCCCAGCGCCATAAGTCCATAGTAAATCCCCCACTGCCAGGTTTCCGGTTTTCCTCCGATCCAGGTACAAAAAGGCAGCTTTCCTGCCAGCATACCCATTTTTTCATAAAACCACAAAAGTACTCTTCCAGGAACAGCTGCCAGAGAAGCAGCCTCCTGGTTTATAAAACCGGCCATACTGCAGCAAAGACCACTGAGCAGTACGCCGCTTACTGTAGGAAGCACTGCCAGATTCAGAACAATACCGGCAATGGATATTTCTCCAAAAGATGCCAGCATGATCGGAAGTGTAGAAAGCTGCACCGCTGCAGAGCCTGCCAGCGCTTTTCCTGCTTTGCCCTTTATATCCATAATTTTTATTATACAGGGAGACACAAAAGCCACACCCACAACTGCCCCAAAGGACAGCAAAAAACTGCTGCTGTACAAATAAGCAGGAGAATCCAGAAGAAGCAGAATCGCAGATACTGCCAGAGCAGTCAGGATATCATAGGTCCTTCCCAGAATCTTTGCTCCTACAGAAAGCACAAACATACATACCGCTCTCATAGAAGAAACGCTTCCCCCTGTAAATATTCCATATTGAAGCATAACCATAAGAGACAGAAGTCCTGCCGTTCCATTTCCCAGTCCTATCTTTTTCAAAAGCGAAAAAAGCCCCATTCCCAGAATACTGATATGCAGTCCTGAAATAGCCAGAATATGGATCATGCCCGCCATCTGGTAGCGCATTTTTAATTCCTGTTCCAGATCCGTTTTTTCTCCCAGAAGCATTGCTTCAAAAACCGGAGAATCTTTTCCTGCCGCATTTCTCAGGATTTCAAGAACCTGCTCTTTCAGTTCCAGCAGTTTCTGGCCATATCCGGAATATCCGGCGCTTTTCTTTTTCAGTACTGCTTTTTTCATAAAATAATAAATATGCTGGCAGGCATAGTACTGGCGGGAATCAAATTCCCCCGGATTCCTTGGGCCTCCTACTGATTCCAGCTGTCCTGAAAAAACTGCCTGTGTACCTGGCGGCAGGTCTTCTTCTTTTTTTAAAAATACTTTTACATTTTCAATGGGAATTTTTTCTGATCGAACGATCAGAAAGACATGTTTTAAACAGACAGAAAAGGAGAACTCTGTGGTCTGACACTGCTGTACCTCCCCGCAGATCACAGCGGCCGGATGCTTTTCAATGTACGTCTGTACTGTATCAGGCAGGGGAACACCGCTTATCAGCGGTATCCCTGCCAGCTCAGCAATCCACATACACAGCATCAGGATCAGACACACAAGACATAATGGACGTCTTGTCATTTGCCATCCCTTTCATAAAATCCTTGCAGAATCAGGAATTTGAATCTTCCTGTTCTACCAGTTCTTCATTTTTTTGATAAAATGTATACAGCGGCATACTTGTTTTTAGATTTCCTTCCATATTTCCTTCAATGGAAATCTGAACCTTATCCGCTTCGCAGGAATCCAGAAGAGAATTCACAACTGCATATACCTGGACATTTTCTGCTATATCAGGAGACTCTTCCTGAAAAGCCCGGTTCATGTCAATATAACAGATCCTGTCTGCAATAATAGCACTGAGAGCCACCGAAGACTCCGAAATCACCGGATAATGTCCCTCTTCCATAGGTCCCTTTGCCAGCTGCTCCAGGACTACGCTTTCTTTTGGAAGTGTTCTTCTGTAATAGATATTACGTTTTTCCTTTACCAGCTTCTGACCGCTTTTATCCGTAAAATATAAAGTAAAGGTATCATATCTGTAGCTGTCCATATTTTTTCCGGAAAGATTCAAAAAGCTCTGTCTTGTCATCTCCCCGATCTTATTATTTCTGGAATCTGTTAATTCCTGTCCTTCTAAAGTGAAGCGAACCTTTTCTATCTCCGGTATCTGGAGAAATGTCAAGACAATGCCGGCTCTCGTAAGCACCTCTCTTGCCCTGCTCATCTCCCGATATCCGCCTTTAAAATCAATCACCAGGGTACTGTCCTGAAAATCATAAGAATTAAGGACCACATTTTCCGGCAGAAGCGGAATCCCATCCTCCGGAGCCTTTTTGCTGCTGACATACTGCATCAGTTCTCTCAGCATATTTTCTCCGTTTTCTTCCTTCGGATTATAGCCTTCTTTCCTCAAAGATGTCTCTGACTGGTTCAGATAATAGTAACTGTATTTATCCGGCTCTTTTTCTTCTACCTCAATACTGCATCCGGCAGCCGTGATACAGACAAAGACTGCCAGAAGAAGCATGCTGATTATTTTCTTCATCCGGCACCTCCTATGGAATATATGACAGCGGGATCCTGACTGAGAAGGTCGTTCCTTCTCCTTCCCTGCTGAACACCTTGATCACACCATGATGCATGGCAATGGTGCTTCTTGTTATGGCAAGTCCCAGACCTGTACCGCCAATCTCTCTGGAGTGGGATTTATCCACACGATAAAATCTCTCAAAAATACGATCCAGCGACTCTTCCGGTATTCCCATGCCGGAATCTGCCACCGTAACATAAAAATATTTATGATCTGCATCAATCGAAACTCTCACCCATCCATCATCTACATTATATTTGATCGCATTCTCAACCAGATTGCTGATCGCGGAAGTAAATTTAATCTCATCCACATCTGCCTCCACCGGGCGGAAACTGTCGAGAATCAGATCAATGCTTCTTTTATCTGCAATAGGCCGGAGCCTTTTCAGTATGTCTTCAAGAAGATGATTAATATCCATATGCTGAATAGAAAGATCTGCTGTCTTTTTATCCATTTTCACCAGGCTTAAAAGATCTGTGATAATACGGTTTTCTCTGTCTATCTCTGCAGTAATATCACGCATAAATTCCTGATAAAGTTCCTCCGGGATCCCTTCCTGCCCTACCAGGGAATCTGCCAGAACTTTCATAGAAGTCATGGGCGTCTTCAGCTCGTGAGACACGTTGGAAACAAATTCCGATCGGGATTCATCCAAAGTCTTCATCCGGCTAAGCATTTTATTAAATGCATCTGTAATAAGCTCTGTTTCTGTGTAATCCGGAACGGAAATTTCATCATTCTGATATCCGTCTGTCAGATCTTCAATAGATTTGGTAACACGGGCCAGCGGCTTCACAAGAACCGTAGACATGATGTATGCAAAAAATATAGACAGAACAATAATGATCGCAAGGATCAGAAGTCCCTGATACTTCATGTCCATCATAGTTGCCGTGATCTCGCTGCTGGAAATAGTAACCAGCATAGCCCCCTGTGTCTGGGGAACATCTGCACTTTTGATGGGAATTGCTGTTTCCAGCACCTGACCGTTTCGCTGGTAATCTGTCGGCTTTCCGCTTTTGAAGCAGCGGATGACCTTAGGGGAAACCAGCGTTTTTCCTTCATCTACATGATAAGTATCCTTTACTATCCTGAAGTCCCGGTCTACGATCAGCAGTCTGCCTCCATAGATGTTAGACAATAACTCCAGCTTGCCGTTTACTGTTTCAGAGCTGGAGTCATTAAGATAATTTTCTTTGATGATCTGATCACACAGAATACTGCACTGTGTATTTATCGTGCCAGTTCTGGCTGTGATCGCCTGTTTTTCATAATTGCTGAACATCATCTGCGTAACGATCACACTGGGGACGATTCCCAGAATCACCAGAATGATCAGGATCCGAAAACGCAGACTCTTAAAAAATCTTTTTTTCTTCTTCATGGACTATGCCTGGAAATAGTAGCCTACGCCCCATTTTGTGTGTACATATTTGGGCTCACTGGGATTTGCCTCAATTTTTTCACGAAGACGGCGGATATGTACGTCTACAGTTCTTACATCACCGGGATATTCATATCCCCACACAATATTCAGAAGATTTTCACGGCTGTAAACTTTATTAGGATTAAACACCAGAAGTTCCAGTACATCAAATTCCTTGGCAGTAAGATTGATCTCCTTGCCGCCAATGAACACGCGGCGGCTCTCACAGTCAAGCTTCAGATCACCGCTTTCAATACTTTTCGCTTTTTCTTTTTCTTCGCTTTCAGATCGCGCACGACGCATGATTGCCTTGATCCTTGCTTTTACCTCCAGAATATTAAATGGTTTGGTAATATAATCATCTGCACCATATTCCAGACCAAGGATCTTATCCATATCTTCGCCCTTTGCAGTAAGCATTACAATCGGAACATTTGAAAATTCCCGAATCTGCTGGCAGACCTCAAGGCCGTCCATTTTGGGAAGCATCAGGTCCAGAAGAATAATATCATAATGATTCTCCTTGGCCTTCTCCACAGCCTCTTCTCCATCGTAGGCGCAGTCCACTTCCATTCCGTCCTGTTCCAGATTAAAGCGAATTCCTTTTACGATCAGTTTTTCGTCATCTACCACTAACACTTTCCTGCTCATTTAATTTCTCCTTATTCTACTGCAATTTTATCTTTTATCTTTATAAAAGTATTTTCTTTTATCCCCGGGACATCCATCAGTTCCTCTATGGAAGAAAAGCCTCCATGTTCCTCTCTGTATGCCAGAATCGCCTGCGCTTTAGACTCTCCGATACCGCTGAGCGTCTGAAGAGCCGCCGCATCTGCTGTATTCAGATTAACTTTTCCGTTTTCTTCCGGCTGACTGCTCTCCCCGGTTTCCGCTGCGGCAAAAACATCGTCTGCCAAAGCTTCTCCCTTTTTCTCTGCCTCTTCTTTTGTAGGTACATAAATCTGCTGACCATCATTTAAGGGCAGAGCCTGATTTACATAGCTGCCCGCAGCCTCCGGAAGAAAACCTCCGGCAGCCTCTACAGCCTGAAACACTCTGCTGTCAAAGGGCATACGATAAACTCCGGGTTTTGCCACAGCTCCGCAGACATCAACAAAAATATCTTGCGGCGGATTTGTGATCTCCGGTGTGATTTCCGGTTCCGGGGCATCTGTCCCTTTTTCTTCCTCTTCTTTCTGTTCCTCTTCCAACAGAATTTCCGGTTCCTGTCTGCCGCATCCGGATAAAGCCGGACTGGCAAAAAGCACCAGAATCGTCAGCAGAAGTCTCAAACCATTTCTTTTCTGATCATTCTTTTGTTTTCTGATTTGGGGTCACTCCTTATCTGCTCCCCCGATACTCACACTTGACCAATTCCTATTCTAACGAATTCCATCTGCTTTTACAATACCCAACTCTTATTTTTGCCATTTAAAGATTACGATACCAATAATGGCAACCGCCATTCCAACTGCTTTTCTCCACTGAAAGACTGCCTTTTCCACACCAAAAAGTCCCATCAGTTCGATCACATAAGCGATCAGAAGCTGAGAAACCACGATCAGCATAGCGGCCCGTGCAGGTCCAAGAGCTCCCATGCTCTGGATAACCGTAACTGTAATAAACGCTCCGATCACACCTCCAAGAAGTGTGTATTTGTTGTCCACCTGCCATAAAGTCGAGATATTTTCCCTCCCTGTAAAAAACCATGCAGCCACACAGACCAAAAAAGCAGAAAGCTGTACCCATCCTGTGGACACCCAAAGACTGGTCTGCTTTGTCACCTCTGTGTTAAAAACTCCCTGAATGCTCATCAGAGCACCGGAAATAAGAGCTGCCGCAAATCCCCACATAAAAATCCCTCCATATATATTAGTAAAAGAGACCGGTATTTTTAACCAGCCTCTTGTTTATAATATCATCATATACAAAAATTCAGTTTTTATACACTTCTGTTTCTTTGATTTTTATTTAAGTGTATCGCTGCAGTGACCGCTGCACTTACCGGAACAGCATCCTCCGGACGAACAGCCGATGCATGTTTTTCCACTCTTTTTTGCTTTTATGATATACGCTGCCGCGGCTCCTACCGCCAACAGCAAAATGCCTGCTATTACAAGATCTGCCATATCAAACATCTCCTTTCATTCTCATCCCTGGGCATGAAGTCCATATTCTGTGCTGAAATTTTTTCGTGTTCTTCTTACTAAGAATACCACAACAAGAACCATCGCCGCAACTGCTGCCAGCCCTGGAACAAATCCACTTCCCAGGCTTCCTGTAGTTATCAGTGTTCCCGTCTGATATACCATAAATGCAACAGAGTACCCGGTTCCCAGCTGCAGGGCGATGCCTCCCCACAGCCACTTTCTGTCCTGCATCTCTGAATTCATGGCTCCCAGCGCAGCAAAGCATGGCGGAGTAAACAGATTAAACATCAAATAGGCAAGAGCTGCTGCCTTTGTCAGTCCCATAACAGCCGCCACCTGATTTCCGCTTCCTACAAGGGCAAAATCTTCATTAATAAAGCTGGTAAGACCATATACTACTGCCAGGGTACCTACTACATTTTCTTTGGCAATAAATCCTGTAATGGCTGCTGCTGCAAGCTGCCATACTCCAAATCCCAGAGGGATCAGAAGCACTGCAAAAGGTGTTGCTATAGATGCCAGAATAGAAGTACTTTCCATTCCTTCTTCTACGACCTGAAGGTGCCAGTTGAAGCTTTGCATGATCTGTACTGCTGTATTGCACACCAGAATAATAGTACCTGCTTTTACAATATACGCCTTTCCACGGGACAACATAGAAAGCACTGCTCTTTTCAGGCTTGGAATTTTATATTCCGGAAGTTCAATGATAAAAAATGATTTTCGAAATTTATATCCTGTAATCTGGTTAACCAGAAGTGCTCCGAGAAAAATCAGCACGATTCCTACCAGATACATTGTTGGACCTACCCATCCTGCATCAGAGAAAAATGCTCCTGCAAATAACGCGATCACCGGAAGCTTTGCTCCGCATGGCATAAAAGGTGTCAGCATTGCAGTCGCTCTTCGTTCTCTCTCATTACGGATGGTACGGCATGCCATAATTCCAGGAATAGCGCATCCGGTTCCAATCACCATAGGGATCACAGATTTTCCGGAAAGTCCGACTCTTTTAAAAATAGGATCAAGAACAACCGTAGCTCTTGCCATATATCCGCAGTCCTCAAGAAGAGCAATCAAAAAATACATAACCATTACCAGCGGCAGAAATCCTACAACAGCACCAACTCCGCCAATAATACCATCTACCAGAAGCGCCTGCAGAAACGGACTGGCAGATTCCACATGCCCGCCTACCCAGCTCTGGAAGGTTTCAATCCATCCCACCAGCCAGTCTGCGATCCAGGTTCCCACTGTAGATTGAGATATGTAAAATACCAGGAACATAACAGCCGCAAAAATAGGAATGCCTACAATCTTATTGGTAAGAACCGCATCAATCTGATCCTGACGGTTTTTATTTTTTGTAAAAACCTTTCTCTTTTCTACTGCTTTTACAATGTCATTTACAAAATCAAATCTTTTTCTGTCTGCTGCTTCTACCGCAGCCTTGTTCTGAAGATTGATCTCCTCCTGCATATAAGGGGCTTTCTGACCTTTTCCTTTTAAAGCAGCCGCATTGGCAACCACTGCCTTAAGGCCTTTGTGCCCGGAAGAAGAGGCTACGGTACGGATTACCGGACACCCCAGTTTTTTTGATAAAAGCTCAATGTCAATCTCCGTTTTTTTCTTTTCTGTCACATCACTTTTATTTAATGCTACCACAACCGGTATTCCAAGTTCCAGGAGCTGTGTGGTAAAAAACAGACTTCTGCTGAGATTTGTAGCGTCCACAATATTAATGATTGCATCCGGCGCTTCATTCTTTACATAGCTGCTGGTAATACTTTCCTCAGAGGTAAAAGGAGACATGGAATAAGCGCCTGGCAGATCCACTGCCACAAGCTCCTCATTTCCTTCACAATATCCTTTCCTGATCGGACTTTCCTTTCTTTCTACCGTAACTCCTGCCCAGTTTCCAACTTTTTCATTTCTTCCGGTAAGGGCATTATACATGGTAGTTTTTCCACTGTTGGGGTTTCCTGCCAAAGCAATTCTCATAACCTTTCTCTCCTCCATAACCCATTTAATTAGTTGAGACTAACCTGTAGTCTGAAAAAAAATAGTGACAGGATCACTATTTTATATCGAAATAGCCTGTGCCAGATCATGATCGATATTATATCTGGCATCTTTAATAGAAACCACACAGCCGCCCTTTCTGTGGGCGATCACTGTAATCGGTTCTCCACTGTAACACCCCAGTGAAAAAAGAAAAGCATCCAGCTCTTCATCATCTGTGACAATATCCTTTACGATATATTCTTCTCCTTCTCTCGCTTCTGACAGATTCATAAGCATATAATTCTCACTTTCCCGGAATCCGTTTTACACATTGATCCGATCTTTTTGTTAGTATCAATAAACTCTACATCAGTTAGTATATGCTAACAAAGTTAGTTTGTCAACACTTTTATCATAAAAAAAGTCCGGCATTATGCCAGACTTTTTTTCAGTTTCATAATCATCTCATCAATATCCTCTTTTTTTATGACCAGAGGAGGTACCATTCTCAGCACATCACTGCCTGCTGAAATAACCAGCAGTCCGTTTTCCAGAGCTTTCTTCACAACATTTCCTACCGGAATTCCCTGAATCACCAGGCCCTGCATAAAGCCTTTTCCACGTCTGGCAGAAACGCAGTCATACTGATCCACGATCTCATCCAGTTTTTCCTCCAGATAAGGCGTCAGCTCCCGCACATGGTCCAGAATATGGTTCTCCTCATAAATATCAAAAACCTTACTTACGGCAGCACATACAAAAGGATTTCCCCCATAAGTCGTTCCATGATCTCCCGGTTCCAGAGAAATTGCTGCGGCTTTCTCTCCAAGAACAAAAGCCCCCACCGGAACTCCGTTTCCAAGAGCCTTGGCACAGGTCATAATATCCGGCTTCACTCCATATCCCTGCCATGCAAAATAATCTCCGGTACGTCCCATGCCGCACTGGATCTCATCGAGGATCAGAAGGATATCTTTTTCATCACAGAGGGTACGAAGTCCCTGCAGAAATCCCCTGTCTGCCGGATAAATGCCGCCCTCACCCTGTACTGTTTCCAGCAGTATGGCACATGTTTTGTCTGTAATTTCTGCCTTTACACTTTCCAGATCATTAAACTGTGCAAACTTCACACCACCGATCAAAGGTTCGAAAGGCTCTCTGTAGTGAGCCGTACCGGTAACGGAAAGAGCGCCCATACTTCTTCCATGGAAAGAATGTTCCATGGCAATGACCTCATATTTCTCACCGTTATATTTTTTAAATCCGTATTTTCTTGCTGCCTTCAGAGCTCCTTCAACAGCTTCTGTACCACTGTTTGTAAAAAACACCTTGCTCATACCGCTGGCTTTTATCAGTTTCTCTCCGGCTCTGCTCATAGGCTCATTGTAATAAAGATTGGAAATATGAGTCAGCTTACGGATCTGCTCCATCAGAGCCTCATCATATCCCGGATAATGATATCCCAGTGCATTTACAGCGATTCCTGCTGCAAAATCAAGATATTCTTTTCCCTCTGTGTCAAAAATCCGGCAGCCTTCTCCTCTGTCAAACATCACCGGAAAACGATTGTATGTATGAAGGATACTTTTTTCTGCCTGGTCCATCTGTTCATGCATCTTCATTGTAGTATTTTTCGCCGTCCTCTCTTAAAATAGCAGTTCCGATTCCTTTGTTGGTAAAAATCTCCAGCAGAAGGCTGTGCGGAATTCTTCCATCCAGAATATGAACTCTGTTTACTCCGTTTTCTATGGCATCAATACAGTTTTTCAGCTTCGGGATCATGCCCCCTCCTACATATCCGTCTGAGATCAGTTTCTCTGCCTCATGGATATGCAGTTCCGAAATCAGACTGGATGGGTCATCCTGATCTTTATACACGCCTTCAATATCTGACAAAAAAGCCAGCTTCTCTGCATGCACCGCCTCTGCAATTGCACAGGCTGCGTCATCCGCATTAATATTATAGGAATCATAATTTTCATCAAAGCCTACCGGAAAAATGACCGGAAGAAAATCCTGATCCAGGAGTTCATGCAGAATCCTTGGATTTACCTCTTTCACTTCTCCCACATAGCCAATGTCCTCCCCGCCTGACAGCTTTTTGGTGCATTTCAGAAGACCGCCGTCTTTGCCGCTGATGCCCACCGCATCTACACCCAGGGATTCTACCAGAGTTACCAGCTCCTTATTTACTTTTGCAAGAACCATTTCCGCAATCTCCATGGTCTCTTTGTCTGTCACCCGAAGTCCGTTGACAAATCTTGGTTCCATCCCTACTTTTCCGACCCAGCGGCTGATCTCTTTGCCTCCTCCATGGACAATGATCGGCTTAAACCCAACCAGTTTCAGCAAAACCGCATCTTTGATCACATTTTCCTTTAACTCCTCATCCAGCATAGCGCTTCCGCCGTACTTGATCACCACGATCTTTTTATTAAAGCGCTGGATATATGGAAGAGCTTCAATAAGTACCTCTGCCTTGTCCAGATATTTTTGTTTTACCATTTTATTTCCTCCTCGTTTTCTCTTTCATTCTCCCTTTCCTGTCTTCTTTAAAAGATCAGGAGCGATAGTCTGCATTGATCTTTACATAGTCATAAGTCAGGTCGCAGCCCCACGCTGTTGCCGTACAGGTTCCCATCTTCACATCTGCAACAGCAGTCACAGCCTCTTCCGAAAGAATCCTGGTTGCCTCTTCCTCACTGTATCCGGTTGCCACACCGTTTTCAATGATCTTGATCTTTCCTGCCTTACTCTCAAAGTAAAGATCTACTTTTTCCGGATCAAACTGTGCACCGGAATATCCCATAGCGCAAAGGATCCTGCCCCAGTTGGCATCGTGTCCGTATATAGCAGCTTTTGTAAGGGAAGAAGTCACTACTGACTTACTTAAGGTCACTGCCTGTTCTTTGCTTTCTGCTCCAATGATCTTTACCTCAAAAAGTGCTGTCGCACCCTCGCCGTCGCCTGCAATTTTCTTTGCAAGTGAAGTATTTATATAATTCAGAGCCTCACAAAACGCATGATAATCTTCATTTTTTTCTGTAATCTCCGGATTTCCCGCCATACCGTTTGCCAAAAGAAGAACCGTATCGTTTGTGGACGTATCACCATCTACGGAAACCATATTATATGTATCCTTAACGTTCTCGCTTAATGCCTCCTGAAGAAGATTCTTGGAAATATTAAGATCTGTTGTAACAAATCCCAGCATGGTACACATATTGGGGTGGATCATTCCTGAGCCCTTGCACATCCCTCCAATGGTTACAGTCTTCCCTCCGATCTCAAACTCTACCGCCGCTTCCTTCTCTTCTGTATCCGTTGTCATGATCGCCTTTGCCGCCTGATTTCCTGATTCCAGACTTCCATCCAGTACAGGAACCATGGCCTTTATTCCATTTGTCAGTTTCTGAATGGGAAGCTGCATACCGATTACACCTGTAGACGCTACAAGAACACTGTTCTCACTGACACCAAGAGCTTCTGCCGCTGCCTTTGCCGTTTCTCTGCAGTATCCAAAGCCTTCTTCTCCGGTACAGGCATTGGCAATCCCGCTGTTGCACACGATCACCTGCGCTTCCGGCTGATGATACACAATATCCTGATCCCATTTTACCGGAGCCGCCTTTACTACGTTCGTGGTAAAGGTTCCTGCTGCCCTGCACGGCTTCTCACTGTATACCATTGCCATATCGGTTCTGTCCTGATATTTGATGCCGGCTGCTGTGGAGGCTGCCTGAAATCCTTTTGCCGCTGTTACACCACCTGATATAATCTTCATAGTAAATATCCTTTCTTATTTTATACTGTTCTTTCCACCGGGATCTCCTGTCTGATACAAAGATCAGGGCATCATGGGAATCTGGCGAAGTCCCTCTGCCTCATCAAATCCGAACATCAGATTCATATTCTGCACAGCCTGACCTGCGGCGCCTTTTACCAGATTATCCATGGCTCCCATCATAATGATCCTGTTTGTTCTTGGGTCGATCTTAAAATTAACATCTATAAAATTGCTGCCTTCTACCCATTTTGTCTGAGGATACACATCTTTATCCAGTACACGTACAAACAATTCCTTATTATAATATTTATCGTAAACTGCTTTTACTTCCTCATAGGAAACCTCTTTTTTCAGAGAAGCATATGCAGTTATAAGGATCCCTCTGTTCATAGGAACCAGATGCGGTGTAAAATTGATCAGAACCTCTTCTCCGCATGCATATCCCAGCTGATCTTCAATTTCCGGTGTATGCCGATGACTTGCCACACCATATGCCTTAATGTTCTCATTGACTTCGCAGAAAAGATTATCCACCTTGGCGCCTCGTCCGGCTCCGGAGGTTCCGGACTTTGCATCAATGATAATGGTAGAAGGATCGATCAGCCCTTCTTTCAAAAGAGGATAAACAGAAAGGGTAGAACATGTAGGATAGCATCCCGGATTAGCGATCAGCCTTGCCTTTTTAATATCCTCTCTGTTAATCTCACAAAGACCGTAAACGGCCTCATTGATAAATTCCGGAGACTTATGTGGTATTCCATACCATTCCTCATATTTTTTTACATCCTTGATCCGAAAATCCGCACTGAGATCAATAACCTTTGCTTTAGAAAGAATTCCTTCATTTATAAGCGAGGCACAAAGCCCTTGTGGAGTTGCAGTAAAGATTACGTCCACTTCATCTGCAAGAGCTTCCATATTGTCATCCATACATTTTGCATCTGCCAGCTGAAAAAAATTCTGATAGACATCGGCATATCTTTTCTCAATATAGCTTCTTGACCCGTACCATGCCACTTCTACACCTTTATGTCCCAGCAAAAGTCTAGCTATCTCATTTCCCGCGTAGCCTGTTGCTCCGATAATACCAGCTTTTATCATAATATCTCCTCCTCTTATACCCGTATAAACGTCTGATGCCACTTGTCCTGGTCATCCTATCAAAGATACATGAATTATACATCTA
>NZ_CABVDF010000023.1:0-21315 GCF_902497045.1 uncultured Blautia sp.
GGAGATATTAAAGCTTCTTATGATTCAAGCACAAAGGAGATAAAATTAGAATTCTTAAGTGATACTTATGAATTAAAGGATGGTTATACTTATTCTGTTACTGCCAGAATTAAACCCAATGAAAAGGCGAAAGAAAAATACAAAAACAATAAGTACTCTTATCCGGATACTGGTGAGAAGGGAACAGGCCCTACATCAGAGGGTAAAGAAGGAATCTTTTCCAATGTAGAGAATTCAGCGAAAGTAATCTGGACAACAGATGGAGAAGTTAAGGAGGGTAAGTATAACCGACCGGTTGTACAGATTCCGGAAAAGGAAATTCCAGTTGAATTAAAGAAAGAACCAGTAAACTTCTTCCTTAACTTGAGCAGCTCCATTCTTGATACTGACGGAAATATTAGCGGACAGTCGGAAAGCGCATTTACGACCAGTGTTTCAGGATCATTTTCGGGAGATGTAAATAATCCTCAAGGAATTGGTGTAGCAATTAATACGGATTTAAGAGTTATTGTACCGGAAGAGCATGACCATGCGGCATTGACTGAAGGCGGAAAAGTGTATGGGGTAATCGGAGGAACCTCCACTACAAATGCAAAAGAAGTTGATGCGAAGATAAGAGAACTGGGAAAGGAAAATGGTACAAATGGAAATCAGACAGGAACAGAAGATGAATACTACCGAATTGTAAATGGTTCAGACCAGGCAGAATTTCCGACAGACCAAGAAATATTTGAGTACATTAAAAGTAATTGGAATATGCCTAAAACTGGTGTAAATAAAAATCAGGATATTACAATCAATGAGAATCCGATTGATAAAGAAAAACTGACAACAGAAAATTTTGCAATCAGGTGGTATGTATTCAAGGACCAATCAAATGGTGAATATTGGCATATTGATGGAATATTAGTACCTAAAAGTGGTGTTCTTACAATTACCAAAACTTTCTCAGATCAGGAAGTGGCCGATGATGTAAAAAATTCATTTAAAATCAAGGTAACAGGAGATTTTCTTGGAGAAACTAATAGTACCACAATTGAAAAAGGATTAAATGATGCAGGTAAACCTACTGTGAATTCTGACGGAACAGTAACATATCGATGGGATCTTGCAGTATTTGGAAATAGCTATACTATAGAAGAAGTTGGATATGAAACTGCTTCAAATAGTAAGTGGAAGTATAAGTCTACTGAATGGACATATACAGATGCAGATGGAAAAGAGTCAAAAGGAACTACAACGAGCAGTAGAGTGGAAACACAACGGACTGCAGAAGATGAGACTCCGAAAACCCAACTCTTTAAGTTGTCAAATATGTATGAACTTGCCAATGTAACGCTTGATCTTAAGAAGTTTGGAACTACGTATGATAATATGTTAGATGGTGCTAAATTCGAGTTATATACTGGCATGAAAAATCAGGATAATTCAGTTACCTGGGAAAGTAATCCCCAAAAAACAATTTCTGTTAAAAATGAGCAGAAAGAGTTAGAATTACCAGAGGGTTATTACAAGCTTAAAGAAGTATTAGCTCCATCAGGTTATCAGCTTCTGGGGAATGAAATCTGCTTTAAAATTTCAAACAGAAGTATATCCTTGATTGATGTAGAAGGAAATGAAATAAACTCTGGAAGAACTGATATGTGGAAGTTAGAGAAAGATGCTTCAGATGGATTTATTCTTAGTATTTTAAATGAAGCACTTTACGATCTTCCGTCTACCGGCGGAAATGGAATCTACGTATATATGATTGGCGGAGTTGCCCTTATGATGGCAGCGATGTTTATCTTATATAAAATGAAATGCAAGGGGGTGCGAAACAGTTAAGCTGTAAAAATACTATTTTTGCGGCCCCTACCGCAGAAATGGTGAGGCAGTAAAAAAATTATGCAGGATATGCAAAGAAACTGGGTACGCACCCTGAAAAAAGAAAAGGAGAAAAATTTATGAAAGCAAAGAAAATTTTAGCAGTTTTAATGACAGCAGCAGTTCTTTCAGGAACAACAGCAGCAACAGCAGTAAGCACATACGCAGCAGTTGATCAGCAGAATCTGACAAGTACAATTACTGTTCAGGGTCTTGGAGAAGGCGTGGATACAGAGCTGTGGTTGTACCAGGCAGTCAGCATTGATAAAGAGAGAAACAACTGGGTAGTAGCTAACTGGGCAAAAGAGTTTATTAATGAAAAATATGAAATAACTAATGCAGAAGGATTAACAAAAGCAGCTGAAGCTCAGGAAACAACTTATACAGCACAGTCTGAGGGTAAAACATCTGTAGAATTTAATAATATGCCAATCGGTGTTTATGTAATCCGTGCTGCAGCAGCGAATACAACTTACAACCCTATGGTTGCGAATACATATGATAATACACAGAATTATATTGCTGTAAAAGATGTAGCAGTTACAGCAAAATCAGCCACAGTAGATCTTACCAAAAAAGAAATAGAGGGAGACAACTTTGTAGGAAAAGGTGAGACTGTAACATTTGAGATTGAGACAACATTCCCATACTTTGATGAGAAGGCGGCAGATAAATCATTTGAGATTTATGATACACCTACAGGAATGAAGATTACTTCTGTAGAATCCGTAACAATTGGTGGAGTTTCTGTTGAAGGTAAGAGCTTTACCGAAAGTGATGGGACATATACAATCAATTTAACAGATCAGATTCAAGAGAATAATAAAAATGCAGGTAAAAAGGTTGTAGTAAAGTATAAGGCAATTGTTACTTCTGAAGATGGATATTCCAATACAGCGAATTCTTCAGGAAGTACTGCTGACAGTACTGTGCAGGGTCACACAGGTGATATTATCCTTACAAAATATGCTACAGATAATGATAATGATAAATTAGAGGACAATGATAAATTAGCAGGTGCTAAATTCGAAGTATATCCGGTTACAGTTGGTGAAGATGGAAGCGAAAATGTAGGAGAGACTCCGCTTGAATTTGTAATGAAGGAAGATGGTATTTATACACCGGCGCTTGAAGAAGATAAAAATAAAGTAACAGAAATTGAAACTGTAGAGGGCGGAACCGTAAAAATTGAAGGTTTGGGAGATGGCAAATATCATTTTAAAGAGACTGTGGCTCCGGATGGTTATACTGTAAATGAAGACGGTGAGACTGTAGAAGTTGTCAAAGACGATAAAAATACAGTTGCATATGGAAAGGTATTTGATACCAAACTTTCCTCCCTCCCATCCACCGGTGGTATCGGTACTACAATCTTTACAATCGGCGGTTGTGTGATCATGGTTGCTGCAGCTGGTCTGTACTTCTCCACACGCAAAAAAGAGGAAAACTGATTTATACGTACAAGAACATAAAAATTAAAGTTTAAGCAAACATAGAAATGCCGGGGCGGCCCGCCCGCCCTGGCATTTTATACAAAATAAAAATACAGCAATAAGGAGAGTCCGGATGAAAAAAATAATACCTAAAATAATGATCTGCATAATGTTTTTAGCCGGATTGTCCTTGCTGCTGTATCCATTGATTTCCAATGAGTGGAACACATACCGTCAGGAACAACTGATCAGCAGCTATGACTCTCAGGTTGCTGAGAAAGCAGAAGCAGGAGAAATTGACTATACAGCTCAGTGGGATGCGGCGAGGGCATATAATGAAGAACTTCTTCCAAGTATCCTGCCGGATTCCTTTGCCATTGCGGCGGCATCAGAGGAGCCGGATGAGACGTATATGTCCTGTCTGAACCTGAATGGAGACGGAATGATGGGATATGTGGCAATTCCTAAAATTGATATTAAGATTCCTATTTACCATACGGTAAAGGAAGAGGTTCTGGAAAAAGCAGCCGGTCATCTGGAAGGAAGTTCCCTTCCCGCAGGCGGTGAGAATACGCATTCTGTTATTTCTGCCCACAGAGGTCTTCCAAGCGCAGCGCTTTTTACCGATCTTGATAAATTAGAAGAGGGAGATCATTTCCTTCTGTACATATTAGATGATATTCTTTGTTATGAAGTAGACAAAATTTCGGTTGTAGAGCCTGATAATACCAAAGATCTTGAGGTAGAGGAGGGACAGGATCTGGTGACCCTTCTTACCTGTACTCCCTATGGAGTGAACAGCCACCGGCTTCTGGTAAGAGGACACAGAGTGCCTTACGAAGAGGAGGCAATGGAGGATACGCCGAAGTCTCTGATTACCGGAACCAGCCTTCATACCAGTTATCTTTTGTGGGTAGTGGTTGGACTGTCGGTGACCGCTTTGTTTATCTTCCTTCTTTTCCTTCATGAGAAAAAGAGCAGAAGAAAGCAGAAGAAACATAAGAGAGAGCAGTGAAAAGGAGCGGACATGAAGCGTAAGATTGCAAATATCCTGTTCGGTATTCTGTTTCTTATAGGATTTGGAATTCTGATCTATCCTACTGTTTCGGATCAATGGAACACGTATAGACAGAATCAGTTGATTTCAAGTTATGAAAGTCAGGTTTCTGATCTGACAGAGGAAGATTTTACAGACGAGTGGAAAAAAGCCGAAGCTTTTAATTCCAATTTGACGCAGAATAACCTTTACGGAGATGTTTTTGGAGAGGATGAGAAAGATATCAGGACTACGGAATACTGGAAGGTACTCAATGTAGCCGGAGACGGAGTGATGGGATATCTTTCTATTCCAAAGATCAACATTAAACTGGCTGTCTATCACGGGACGGCAGACGATGTGCTCCAGACGGGCGTTGGTCATCTGAATGGAACAAAGCTTCCTATAGGGGGAGAAAGTACACACAGTGTTCTGGCAGCGCACAGGGGACTTCCCAGTGCAAGGCTTTTTACAGATATCGACCAGATGAAAAAAGGGGATATGTTTTATATCCATGTGCTGGATGAGATTCTGGCATATCAGGTGGATGAGATCCTGGATATGGTAGATAAGGATGACAGAGAGACTCTGGACAAAGCGCTTCAGATAGAGCAGGGAAAAGATCAGGTGACACTTTTTACCTGTACGCCTTATGGAGTCAACAGCCACAGACTTCTGGTCAGAGGAACCAGGGTTCCGTACAACGGGGAAGAGGAAGTGGAGACTACCGTTGTAGATTCGATGTTGAAATCAGTACAGAATTATTATATGCTGTATCTGATACTTGGATTATCAGTTACTTTGCTTATTATTCTGTTAATGAGATATTTATTTAAAAGAAAAAGCAGGAACAGAAAATAACTCAAAGGGATGAAATAAAGTTTCGGAGGAGGGTAAGACGTGAAGATTGCAGGAAAAATAAAAAAAGGAAGTGCATGGCTTCTGGCTCTGACTTTTATGCTGTCCGGGATGGTTGGTTCAACAGTACAGGCAGCTTCGGGAATTGAAACGGACAGAGTATGTTCTGTTTCATTTGTACTGGACGGTGATATAGAAGAAGAGTTTATTGAACTGAAAAGTCTGCCGGTTTCTGTGAAACTGTACAGAGTGGCAGAAGTGGATGTTTCGGGTGATTATACAGCTCTGGAAGGCTATGAAGACTTGGGCCTGGATGGAATCAGCAGTGAGACAACGGCTGCCGACTGGGAGGCAATGGGCAAAAAGGCTTCAGAGACGGTGAAAGCGCTTCAGGCAGAACCGGATGCAGAGGGTACGCTGGAAAACGGAGCCGGAAAGATCGAAGGTCTTGCGGTGGGAATGTATCTGGTAGAAGCAGATACGATCCGTTCTCAGGAGTATGAGTATAAATTTACGCCGTATCTTCTTTCTCTTCCGAATAACTATTATTCCACAGACGGAAATGATGAGTGGGTATATGATGTGACAGCCGGACTGAAACCGGGAAAGGAATCTCTTCTGGGAAGCCTTGTGATTGATAAAACACTGAATTCCTATAACACAACTTTAGGACCGGCAACATTTGTATTTAAGGTGGAAGCGGAGAAAGATCACGAGATTCTTTACAGCAATGTGGTTTCTCTTGTTTTTGATGGTACGGGCACAAGAAGCCTGACTATTGACAAGCTTCCGGCAGGGGCGCAGGTGACTGTGACTGAGGTTTACAGCGGGGCAAGCTATAAGCTGACCACAGAGCCGTCACATACGGTAACGATTCTGACGGAAGGTGCGGAGGGAAGTCCTGCTCACGTATCTTTTGGAAACGCATATAATGGACAGTTAAACGGCGGTGCAAGTGTTGTCAACCGTTTTACAAATGAAGAAGAAGTCTGGGACTGGCAGCCGCAGGATGACAGCTCAGCTGATCAGAACTAAGGGAGGGGAAACGCAATGAAAAAGAGTTTTAATAAAAAGCTTTGTCTGGCCGCGGCAGCCCTTACCCTGACAGCAGGCGTGTCTGTGGGAAGTGCAATGGCGTATTTTACCACTTATGCAACTACCTCGGGAGGCGCTGCGATCAGTCTTGGTTCAACTACCGTGATTCCCCAGGAGGAAGTGGTAGGGATGGAAAAAAGAATCTCTGTAAAAAATACAGGAGATTATGAATGCTTTGTCAGAGTTAAGGTTTTTGCAGGAGATAAATATTCTCCGGGACTGGTGTTTACACCGGACGAAGCCGGAACCTGGAGCCAGGGAGATGACGGATATTATTACTGCAGTGAGATCATTCCGCCGGGAGGCGTTTCGGAAACTTTCCGTGTAAAGATTGATACCATGGACAGTGAAGATGATTTTAATGTTATTGTGATCCAGGAATGTACGGCGGTCCTGTATGATGAGAAAGGCAATCCATATGCCGACTGGACGAGAATTGCAGATTCCAGTGAAGAAAGCTATCAGGGAGAAGGGGGCGGTGAATAATGAAAAAGAATAACTTTTTTTCCAGAAAACCGTTTATTCTTCTTGCGGCATCTGCCGTTCTTCTTGCCGGAAGTACCATTGGAAGTACCAGAGCGGCTCTGACTTATTACAGTGAAAATTATTCTGCGGAGGTTGAAGTACCAAGTATCGGTGTCAGCCTTCTGGAAAACGGAAGCGTTGTAGCAAAAAGAGATTACAATCATAAGAACGATCAGTGGAATACCGTACAGGAGCCTCTTTTTGAGAATACCCTGAACGGTGAGAAGCTGAAACCGGGAAAGAAATATAAAGAGGTTCTTACAGTCAGCAACAGCGGCACGATTGATAATTATGTAAGAGTGATCCTTTATAAAAGCTGGATGGATCCGGCAGGAAATAAAGATACCACTCTTTCTCCGAAGCTGATTGACCTGAATATACTGGAAGGAAACAGATGGGTGATCGATGAGAAAGCCTCCACAACAGAAAGAACAGTTCTTTATTACACGGGAATTGTTCCGGCGGGAGGAAGCACACCGGCCATTACCGATACTCTCAGGATCGATACTTCTGTTGCAGACAAGGTGACCGAAAAGATTACAGCAGACGAGGCGGGAAATAAAATTATCACAACAGTATATGAATATGATGGGTACAAATTTAATCTGGAAGCGGAAGTAGATGCAGTCCAGACTCATAATGCACAGGATGCCATCAAAAGTGCATGGGGTGTGGACGTAAATGTGTCAGACAACGGAACGCTGAGCTTACGATAGGAGGTACAGAATAATGAAAAAGAAGATTTTGTGCCTTGTCATAGCCGCAGTTATGACCGCAGGCACAGCAGTGAATACATTTGCAGAGCATATCCAGGGAAACAAAGGCTGGGTAGTAGAATTCGACGGAGACAGCATGAACAGCAATTTTGATGCGTCCGAAATGAATTCTGAAGTCTACAGTCTTCTTCCGGGAGACAGCATCGAGCTTCAGGTAGGTGTAAAAAATACAGGCTCCGGAGAAACAGACTGGTATATGACCAATGAAATTCTTCAGAGTCTTGAGGAAAGCCAGAGTGTTGCAGAGGGCGGTTCCTATATTTATAATCTGACTTATGTGGATCATGAAAACAAAACAACAGTTCTTTACAGCAGTGACACAGTAGGCGGTGAGGGCTCCAGTGCAGCAGGAGAAGGTCTTCATCAGGCTACAGATTCTCTGGAAGATTATTTTTATCTGGACAGACTGGCAAAAGGACAGTCCGGTTCCGTACATCTGACAGTTGAACTGGACGGTGAGACCCAGGGTAATGAATATCAGGATACCCTGGCCAAACTGCAGATGAACTTTGCAGTAGAGAAAGTAACCACTCCGGTACGCTATACAACCGGTGAAAATACCACGATTACAAGAAGACAGAGAAATGTGGTAAGAACCAGCCCAAGGACTGGCGATACAACAAACATTCTTGCATTCTGCGGAATCGCTCTTGTCAGCGGACTGGTACTTCTGTTTTTGGGGATCCGGATGTACAAGAAAAACCGCAGGAAAGGAGATCGGTAATCATGGGGAAGATGAATAAATTATTGGCAGCCATATGTACAGCAGGAATGCTCCTCAGCCTTTCTCCGGCAGTTGCTTCTGCTGAGGAATATACGTATACGGTTACTTTTGATGCAGGCAATCAGGCTTCCATGTCCGGTACAGCAGGACTGGCAGTAAACAATTCCGCTACCGGTTCTTCCTATCATGTTGGGGTGGATGCCGGAAAAATCGTAGTCAGCGGACTGAAGATCCAGGATATTGTGACTTTTAATCCACAGGCAGGCGCAGTAAATCTGGCTGCTGACAGCAAATATTATGTAAAAGGTGTCCGTCAGAGCGGACGGGATAATAATTCCGTTGCTTCTTCCTCCTTCCGGGTGACTGGTGATGCAGATTATGTAGTTGCCTATGGCGTGAAGGGAAACATGGTAGGGTACACCGTAAACTACCAGGATGAGAATGGAAGAGCTCTTGCAGAAAGCCGCAAGTATTATGGAAATGTAGGCGACAAACCTGTGGTTGCCCATATTTATATCGAAAATTATGAACCACAGGCTCTGGCTCTGACCCGTACTCTTTCTTCCAATGAGGCAGAAAATGTATTTACCTTTGTTTATTCTGAACAGGAAGCACAGGTGATTATAAGACCGGGACAGACGGTTACCGAAACTGTTACAGAAAACGTAACAGAGCCCGGAACCGGCATAACCGGCACCACTGGTACGACTGGTACCACCGGTACGACCGATACAGAGGGTACTGCAGGAACAGAAGGTGAGACCGGAACGACAGAAACCACCGCTGCTCCGGATACAACAGCAGAAACAACCGGAGGAGATACAGCAGAACCGGCTGGAGCTGACACAGCAGCACCTACCAGCATCGGAGGTGAAACAACAGATATTCAGGAAGATGATGTTCCGCAGGCAAATCCGGATGTAGTGGATCTGGATGAAGAGGAAACCCCTCTTGCAAATATGGAAATTGACAAAGAAGAAGTGAAAAAAGGTATGCCTGTAGCAGTTGGCGTCGGAATTGCTGTTGCTGCAGCGGCAGGTCTTGGAGTACTTGTCTGGTTCCTGAGAAAACATAAAAAGGCATAAAAAGTCTAAAACTGATCTGGAGAATCAGAACGGTTTTGGACTGTTGGCCGGAGCTGATATCGTGGAAAAACGATCGGCTCCGGTTTTTGCCGTACCGATGGCGGGAACAAAGCCGGACTGCATAAAAGGGAATCCTGGCGGACATTGACAGAAAAGGGCGGATGTGAGATGATATATCTTAAGTAAATAAAGGTGTGGGAAAGGAAATAACAAGGTGAGCAGAAACAAGTATAAAAAAAGCCTGGCGGCTTCCATTTGTGCGTGGCTGGGAACGATTATGCTGACAGGGCTGGTAGTGTTCTGCATTCCGCTGACTCTTCCAAGATTGTTTGGATATCACATTTATTCTGTGGTCAGCGGAAGTATGGAGCCGGCTATTCCGGTGGACAGTATGGTTTATATAAAAACAGAAGCTCCGGAAGATATGAAAAAAGATGATGTGATCGCTTTTTACGGAGCACGGGATTCCAATGCGATCATTACCCACCGCGTGGTGGAAAATCGTATTGTCATGGGTGAGTTTATCACAAAGGGAGATGCTAACCAAACGGAGGATATGAATCCGGTACCCTATGACAATTTTATTGGAAAAGTAACATTGTCTATACCGAAAGTAGGTGGTGCAGCGCAGATTTTTACAAGCGCTGCCGGAAAGATTACCGCTGTGGTGATCATTATAGCGGCATTGATCTTGGAAACGGCCGCTTCTGCAATAGAGAAACGAAGATATCGGCAGTGGAAGCGGCGCAATGCTTCCGAAGTGGAAAAGATATCGTAAGAGAGACGGCTGTGATCCGGAAGTGGAAAAGATCGTAAAAACTGACTGTTTATGAGATGGAAAAAGCAAGTGCGGAAGCCCAATGTCAAACATGAATGACATTGGGCTTTCGCACTTGTTGTTTAGATGCTTTGTTGTAGCTGTCTTTTGTAATGAATTTTGAACATGAAAATATGAAGAATCAGCGGCTTAGTCCTGAAAAACCAGTTGAACATTATGTTCACATACAATCAGGGGTGATGGCGTACAGTTGACGATTCTGTCGATTTTTAAAATAGGATCATATTAATGATTGTATTTAGTGAACGATTATGATACATTTTAAACATGAGATATATGGCAGTTGTATACAACAAATCCGCGGAAACCAGTGAAACAAATGAACAGATTGTCTAAAGGGCTATATGTAAAAGGAATTGGACATTATAAGATGAAACAAATGAATTTCATTGAACAATCCGTCTAAATAAAGTCCTTTTACAGCAGAAAGGAAGGGAAAATGGGATTTGTTTTTAATGAGGAGGAACTGAAAACAACAGGTACACATATTCAGTTTGGAATTTACGGCGCACCGGATATAGAAGCGCCGAACTATAATTACCCGATTACCCCAAAGGAAAATATGCTTCGTATGCTTAGAGGGGAAAAACCTTTGTGGGTACCAAACCAGACACTGGAGAACAATGCACTTCAGCCTCTTGTGATGGATGACGCCAGAGCAAGGAATTTCGGAGGAAAAGACTGGTTTGGCATTGAATGGGAATATGAACCTCTGACAAAAGCAGCGATGGTGAAACCGGGTACCAGAAGGCTGGAGGATATCACCGACTGGCGGAGTCTGGAATTCCCGGATCTCAGTGCTATTGACTGGGAGAAAGACTACAAAGAAAGATATGAAGGGAAGATATCTGAAGACAGACTTACCTATTTTATTATTGTAAATGGATTCTTTGAGAGAACAGCAGACCTGACCAGTTTTGAAGACACGTTCTGTTATCTTCTGGAAGAGCCGGAGGAACTGACGGAATTTTATAACAAGCTGGCAGAATGGCACATTGAACTGATCAAAATTGCAAAGGAAGTTTATCATGCGGATATGATCCTGTTCCACGACGATATGGGAACACAGATCAATACATTTTTCTCCCCGCAGATATATAAAGAACTTTTCCTTCCGCAGTATCAGAAGATCACAAAAGCAGCACATGATATGGGAATGTATGTATGTCTTCATTCCTGTGGATGTATTGGATCTCTGATGCCTCTGATCATCGAGGCTGGTTTTGATGCATGGGAAGGGCAGGATTCTTCTAATGATAAAAAAGCCATCATCGATCAATACGGTAAAGATCTTGCACAATGCACACTTTATATCATTCCGGCAGACATGAGTGATGAGGAGGCTGTTGCAGATATCCATAAACGGGTAGACGAGCTGGGCGTAACCGGACGATTTGCCTGCCGTCTGAGAGACGAAAAACCGGATCGTAAAATCAACCTGGCACATGAGCTTTATCGTTACAGCCGTATAAAACTGGCAGAAGAATAAACAAAAGAGGAGGGAGTTTTTATGGCAGAAAAGAAACAGGAAAAAAAGGGTTTAAGCGGCGCGCTTAAAAAATTTTATGGTGTAGGCGACTGCGGCTTTACTTTGATGTCTAATATTGAAAGCTATTATTTCAGCTTTTTCCTTACCAATCTGGCGAAGTTCAGTCTTCCCATGGTGACTTTCATTACTACAACGGCAAGTACGGTAGATGCTTTGCTTTCCTGGATTTACGGTGCGATCCTGAACAGCATTAAGCCTATGAAATGGGGACGTTACCGTTCCTGGCTGATCGTAATCCCCTGGCTGGTACCGTTTCTGTATGCATTCCAGTTTGTAAAGATCGGTGACGGAATGGTTTCTGCTGTGATCATTATCATAGCGGCAATAGCCAGCCATGTAGCCTGGAACTTTGCTTATGTAGCAAATGTTTCCATGATCTCAGTGGCCGGTAAAACCCCGGAGGAAAGGTCTCAGCTTTCTGCGACAAGAGCAGCATGGGCAAACTTGTCTAAAGTTATCTTCTCCTATATAGGACCGGGGCTTGCAGCAGTGGCAGCAGGCATCATCGGAGAAGTAAACCAGTATGGTGCGGCTGCATTTGTTCTTGGATGTATTATGGCAGTTCTCTATTATGCACACTTTAAGATGTTTGATGGTTATGAAGCAGTGCAGCCGGAAGCAGCATCAGGCAAAAAAACAGCAAAAGACAAAACAGGCGGAATGGATCTGATCCGTGCACTTTTGCAGAATCCTCCGCTGATCGCTCTTCTGATCGCAGATCTTGCAAAATTTATGTTTAACTTTGTACTTATGGGTGTTGCTACTTATTATTTTACTTACATAGCCGGAAATGGAAAAATGCTTGCCACATATATTCTGGTAACAAATATTTTCTGCGTAGTAGGAGCTTATTTAAGCAAGACGCTCAGTAATAAGTTTACTACAAGAACCACTACCATTGGTGTTATGGCTATCCAGGCAGTGCTTCTGATCGTTTCTTACTTTATGTATAACAATGTGATGGTTGTTATCGTACTGATGAGTATTGCAATGTTTGGATATGGAATTACTTATGCATGTACACCTGCTCTTTATGGTGATACCATTGTATATAGTGAGTGGAAAACGGGAAAGAACGCAGCAGGCTGGATCAGCGGACTTCAGAATGTACCTCTGAAGGTTTCCATTATGACCAGAGGAATTATCATTTCCGCATGCCTGGCAATGGGAAATTTCAGCCCGGATATCGATCCTGCATCAGCATCTGAGGGACTGAAAAATGCAATCAGCATTGGATTTATGGTAATTCCTGCAATTGCTCTTATTGTTGCAGTTGTGGCGCTTATTTTTGGCTTTAAGCTGACAAAAGACAAAGTTGATCAGTACGCGGCAGAGATCGCTTCCCGTTCATAAATCAAAAAGAAGGGCGGACAGGACATATGGGCGAGGATTACAGGTTCCTTTTAAATCTGCAGATGGTGGCAGACGGAATGGAAGGCAGATTTCCCGAAATGGAAATTTATTACGGAGAGGACAGGGCTATACTGGAAAGCGTATGTTTCTTCAGGAAAGGATGCCGGATGGCGCCCTGCCATGCTTATATTGTGAAAGGAGAAGAGCTTGCAGATGCGCTGATCCCTGATATGCCCTGCGCCCTGATACTTACCGGGGACATTCCAAAGGGCTGGGATAATGGGAAAAATCCCATTATCCGGCTTCCGGAAGAAACGGACCTTATGGAGCTTATGAATTTATGCCAGGACATTTTCCAATTCCATATTTCCTGGGCGGACAGTCTCAAAAATATTATGATCAGAGAAGGAAGTGTGGAGGAATTATGCCGGGCCAGCTATGAGTATTTCCAGAACCCTCTCTTTATCCATGATGCCAGGCTGAATGTGATTTCCTGTCCTGTATGGAGAGAAGGGATGATCAACTGGGAGAAGGATGAAAGCACAGGACTGCTGATCACTCCCCTGGAAGTTCTCAATGAGTTTAAAACAGATAAAGAATACCTGCATACTCTTACTACCAGAGGGGCGAATCTTTTTTCTGCAGAGCTTAGAGGTCATCGCGATATCTATGTGAATATATGGGATGAGTACGACAGCTACGAGGCGAGGCTGGTGATCTGTGAACTGGACAGCGCTCTGAAACCAGGACAGTTTATAGCGGCAGAATATCTGGCAGATCTGATCCGCCGCACTCTTTCCAGAAGAGGCCGTATGGAAAATACCTATAAACATGCATTGGAAGTTATGCTGGTAGGAATGATTCAGGGCAAAAGGTTTTCGGACTCGGAAATTGTAAGCCGGATCGTACAGTGCGGATGGAAAACAGATGACCGTTATGTATGTGTGCGTCTGGACGTGGAAGAAGAGGAAGGAAATCCCGGGGCTTCTCCCACAAGTCTCTGTAACTATGTGGAGGCAAGGGTTGTAGGAAGCAAGGCGATTTCTGTAGATAACCGGGTATGTATTATTATCAATCTGAATATGAATGATCATTATACCTCGGACATTTCCAGCATTCTGAGGGATGGACTTTATAAAGCAGGCTTCAGTAATCTGTTTCATAATCTGACAGAGCTGGACTGCTATTACAGACAGGCTTCGGTGGCTCTGGAATACTGCAGAAAGAAAAATGATATGATGTGGTCCTATACTTTTGACGATATTGCTATGGACTATATAGGCGATCTGTGCTGCAGGGAATTCAGACCTCAGGAGCTTTGTGCTTATGAACTTACAAAATTAAAAGAATATGATGCGGCCAATGGGACAGAACTTTATAAGACTCTTGTTCTTTATATTTTGAACGAAAGAAACACGGTAGCAACATCTTCCGAGCTTTATGTGGGACGGAGTACTCTGTTTTACCGGCTGCGAAAAATAAAAGAGATCACAGGTCTTGATGCGGCGCATATGGCAGAGCCTGTGCAGAACTTATATCTCAGACTTTCTGTTTTTCTTACAGAAAGAATGGATGATAGATAGAAGGGAGGAATTTTCTATGCTGACACCAAAACAGAATTTGTTGGAAACCTTAAAAAAAGACGGGAAACCGGAATGCCTGTGTAATTCCTTTACCATGTTCCGGGGAATTCCGGGAGATCCCTGCTTTAAGCTGATCAGGGGAAACCGTATTCGCGGAACAAATTCTTATGATCAGTGGGGGACCCTGATCCTTTTTCCTGAGGATGCCCCGGCGGCAATCCCTTATGTAACAGAAGAAAACCAGGTAGTCAAGGATGTGGCTGAATGGGAGAAATATGTAAAGGTTCCGGATCTGATGGGCAAGTGTTCCGAAGGATGGGAAGACGCACTGGAGGCAAAAAGCAAGATCGATCAGGATAAGTATCTGACTATGGTAGTTATGGGGACCGGCATTTTTGAGCAGCTTCATATGCTGATGACCTTTGAAGACACACTGATGAATTTTCTTTTGGAGCCGGAGGCTATGCATGAACTGATCGATGTGATCTGTGAGTATCGCCTTACTTACATGAAGCTGGTAGTAGAGCATCTTCATCCGGACTGTATTGTTTCTCATGATGACTGGGGTGCAAAGGACAGCCTCTTTATGTCGCCGGAGGTATGGAGAGAATTCTTTAAGGAGCCGTACAGAAAGCTTTATGACTATCTGCATTCTCAGGGAGTGATCGTTATGCACCATGCGGACTCCTATCTGGAGCCTATTGTAGAGGATATGGCTGAGATCGGCGTGGATATCTGGCAGGGTGTTCTGAATACAAATAACATCAAAGCGATTTCCGAAAAAGTAGGAGACAGAATGCTGCTTATGGGAGGCATTGATTCGGTCATTGACCGTGAGGACGCTTCTGAAGAAGAGATACGCAAAGAAACAAGAAGAGCCTGTGAAGAATATGGAA
Source organism: uncultured Blautia sp. (assembly GCF_902497045.1). NCBI lineage: Bacteria > Bacillati > Bacillota > Clostridia > Lachnospirales > Lachnospiraceae > Blautia > uncultured Blautia sp. Next base: position 15,618 of record NZ_CABVDF010000023.1, read on the forward strand.
ATCTGAAAGGGTACTGGCCGGGAATTACCTATGGAGGTCCGGGAACCATTTATCCTCATGTTGAAGGCATTGTAATCGACGAGATCAATAAATATAACGAAGAACGTTTTGGAGTGTCTATTTCATAAAGAAAGAAGGAGAAAGATTATGACAGCAAAAGAAATTTTTTTGGAAACCATAAAAAAAGACGGAAAGCCGGAGCGACTTCTGAAACAGTATGAAGGACTTGCTTTTTATCCTCCGAATCCGGCATCCTCCTATATCAGAGGAAACCGGCACAGAGGTATGGATCCAATGAAGGACCGGTTTGGAACTGAAATTCTCTGGCCGGCAGACCAGCTTGCAGCTATGCCTCATGTAACAGAAGCAAATAAGGTGATCAGTGATATCTGCGAATGGAAAGAGCAGCTGAAAATGCCGGAACTTCTGGAAAACTGTTCAGATCCGGCTCTTTGGGCTCCATTTAAAGAAAAAGCGCAGGAGATCAAGGAAAGCGGAAAGCTTTTTATGGCTTTTATGCCTACAGGCGTATTTGAAAGACTTCATTTCCTTATGGGATTTGAGGATATGCTGATGAATTTCCTTCTGGAGCCGGAGGATATGATGGATCTGTGCAATGCCATCGGTGAATACCGTTATCAGTATATGAAGCTGATCGTTGACAATCTGGAACCGGATGTCATGCTTTCTCATGATGACTGGGGATCTAAAAATCAGCTTTTTGTAAGTCCGGATACATGGAGAGAGTTTATTAAGCCTCAGTATGCAAAAACTTATGGATACATGAAGGAAAAGGGCGTGATCGTTATGCATCACGGAGATTCCTTTATGGAGCCTGTCATAGAGGATATGGTAGAACTGGGAATTGATGTATGGCAGGGTGTTCTGCCTCAGAATGATATTCCTAAGCTTCAGAAGCAGCTTGCCGGAAGAATGACTCTTATGGGAGGTATTGATGCTTCTATCGTTGACAGGGCAGATTCCACAGAGGAGGAGATTCGTAAAGAAGTAAGAAGAGCCTGTGAAGAATATGCTCCGGGCGGACATTTTATTCCATGTATCACCTATGGAGGACCAGGATGTCTGTTTCCGCATGTAGATCCGATCATTGATGATGAAATTGATAAATATAACAGAGAAGTGATGAAATAAATGAGAAAATATCAGATTACATTTGTAGATGAACAGTTAAGTTTTCCTGCAGAGGCAGGGACGACAATTCTTCAGGCGCAGATTGATGCAGGACTTACTCCAGATGCCTTCTGCGGAGGAACAGGAAAATGCGGAAAATGCAAAGTTGTTATTGACGGAAAAGAAGTACTGGCCTGTCAGACTGTCATAGACAGGGATATGAGTGTTTATACAGGACGCAGGAAAACAGAACATGCACAGATTCTTACAGGCGGCAGCGGGGAAAAATTTTTATTCCAGCCGGGAGAACTTCCAGGAAATCTGGAGAAGCCTCTTCTGGGGGCTGTAGACGTAGGATCTACGTCTGTCGTAGTTTATCTGATGGATGGAAAAACAGGAGAACTTTTGGGTACCCGGAGTGCTCTGAATCCTCAGCGGCAGTTTGGTGCAGATGTAGTCAACCGATGCAGCTATGCCCTGGAAAATGGTTCAGACAGCATGAGCAGCTGTATCAGAAACACGGTAAATACTCTTTTTCGGGAAACCGCCAGGGAGTGCGGCAGGGTGCCGGAAGAAATCGTCCGTATTGTTATGGTAGGAAACTCCTGTATGCATCATTTGTTTTTGGGGATTTCTACAAAAACGCTTGCGCTTGCTCCTTATACTCCGGCAGTAACAGATGCGCTGGAATTAAAGGCAGCCGACTATGATCTTCATGTTTATCCCGAAGCGCAGCTTTGGTGGCTTCCGAATATTGGCGGTTTTGTAGGGGCAGATACAGTGGGATGTCTTGTGGCATCGGATATGGATACCTGTGATGAGATAACGCTTCTTGTAGATATCGGTACAAACGGAGAGCTTGTTCTTGGAAACAAAGAGGGACTTATCGCCTGTTCTACAGCGGCAGGGCCGGCTTTTGAGGGAGCAAAAATAACCTGCGGAATGAGAGGAAGCACTGGGGCAGTGGATCACGTATCTCTGGAAAACGGAGAGATCAAATGCCATGTGATCGGAGACGGAGAGGCGTCAGGGATATGCGGTTCCGGACTTTTGGATGGAGCAGCGGTTCTTCTGAAACAGGGAAAAATAGATGAGACCGGGAGAATGGAAGAAACCTGCTATCTTACAGACCGGGTATTCCTGAATCAGAGAGATATCCGGGAGCTTCAGCTTGCCAAGGCGGCTATTGCAGCAGGAATACAGATTCTCTGCCAGAGAAAAGGAATCCAGATAAAAGAGATCAGAAGGGTGCTGATTGCCGGAGCTTTTGGAAATTATCTGGACCCTGCAAGTGCCTGTGCCATTGGAATGCTGCCGCCGGAACTGGAAGACAGGATTGTTTCTGTTGGAAATGCTGCCGGAGAGGGAGCAAGGATAGCTGCTTTAAACTGCAGACAGTTTGAAAGAAGCAGGAGTCTGGCGAAAAAGACAGAATTTGTTGAACTGGCGCTTGATATGGGATTTCAGGAAGTTTATGTAGATGAAATGGGATTTCCGGAGGAAGATGATTAATGGATGATTTAAAAAAAATAACAGAGATCATAGAATCAGCTGGCTTTTCTCATACAGAAAGAATCCATATGGAAACAGTAGAACTCATGGATGAAGTGAGGGAAATGTGTCAGAACGGAAATTGCGGAATGTATGGTAAAAACTGGGCATGTCCTCCAGGCTGTGGAAGCCTTGAGGACTGCAGAAAAAACCTTTCCCGATACCAAAAAGGAATTCTTGTACAAACTGTAGGAGAACTGGAAGACAGTATGGACTGGGAAGGTATTAAGGAAGCGGAAGAACGCCATAAGAAGCGCTTTCTTGAAACTGCTGAAAAGCTCCGGGAAATTTGTCCGGAGGTGCTACCCCTGGGGGCCGGAACCTGTACATTATGTAAAGAATGTACTTATCCGGGTGCACCATGCAGACAGCCGGAAAAAAGAATTTCTTCCATGGAGGCCTATGGAATCCTGGTAAGTGATATCTGTACAAAAAACCAGATGAAATACTATTACGGGCCGGATACCATAGCCTATACCTCCTGCTATTTCTTTGATCTTTCTTCCTGATCCATCAGATAGAAAGAAAGCATCAGATAAAGCTGTTCGTCAGGATCGCTGAGATCTGATTTCAATAACTTTTCTATTTTTTCAAGACGGTAAAGAAACGTGCTGCGGTGAATATAAAGTGCCGCAGCCGTTTTTGTTGCGCTTTGCTGGTTCTGAAGGTAGGCGCGCAAAGTTTCATAAAGCTGGGAATCGGTTTCTTCATCCTGATATTTCAGTTTCAGCAGCTTTTCGTGACAGATCATGTAGGCAGGGAGCTTTGATGTGATCTGTTCAAGTATGTACGGCAGGGCGATATCATTAAAATGATGGATCCAGGAGGTGGGATTCTTCCGGGAGCCTACCTGAATGGAAATAGAGGCCTGTACATACTGTCTCTGAAAATTAAAGTGACCAAGCATTACTCTGCTGTATCCGGCATTTAAAAGACTGTCACGGATAAATCCTGCAAGCTTCTGGGATATTTCATCCAGCGTAAGATCACACAGATTCAGATTGATATAAACAACCACGTTTCCGCGATGCTCCAGAGCACAGGAAGCGGGAATGGAATTTTCTATATAACTGCATATGGATTTCAAAGTCAGGTTTTTCCAGTCCAGGATTCCTGTTTTGATCAGAATACACTGGTAGGAATGTGCTGACATCCAGCCATTTTCGGTAAGCTGTCGGCTGATTTCCACATAATCTGCCTTAGGATTAGTCAGGAGATTGTGGAAAATCTGATGGAGCGGGTATAATGCATCACGTTCCGGCACAGCCTTGGTGGACAGAATGTGAGATATGAGAGACGCCAGGTGTTCTGCAATAAAACCAAAGGTGTCGTCCAGAGGGATCTCTCCGGGACGGATGAGAAGCCGATAACCGGTTTTTCCTGAACGGCGGATATTTACACAGAGAGAAGGCGGTGCGGTATGGTTGCCCGGATAATAAAAATAACCGGTACGATACTGGGCTTCCGTATAATTAATATCATGTTTCAGCGAGTTGACAATGTGCTGGGTTTCCTCTGTAGAGCCTAAGATTCCGTCCTTTAGTTCTGTGTCAGGATCGGGGTAATCTCTGGATGCGATCAGTGTAAAATCAAGTCCAATGACAGCCATGGGATTAGGGATGATCATTTCTGTAGCATCGATCAGTTTCTGGACAGAGCTTTGCTCCAGTATCAGCTGAAAAAGCTCCAGGTTCCATTTTTCGTATTTTTGAAAAATTTCCTGAAGGACAGAAAGAACCCTGGCAGGAGAAACTATTTCCTTCAAAATGCACAAATTGGGATAGTCTTCTTCCTCCAGATAGTGGGAGCCTCCGGTAAGGATTACAAGTGTTTTGGACAGATGGTGGGAAGGTATGAGAAAGTCCGGGTCATCTGTCAGATATATTTTTCCGTCAGCAAGGCTTTCCGGTGACTGATAAAAAACCGGATATTCCAGATGGGGCTCGTAGGAAAGCCAGGAAGATGCGGTAAGAGGAAAGCTCTGACGCAGGTGATAAACGATAAGCTGAGCACTCAGTTTCATGGTGATTCTCCTTTCTGCTCTATTATACTGGAAATAATGACGATATACAAGAGAAAGCAAACATATGATTTGTACAAAATGTATGAAAACACAAGGTAAAATAGACGTTTTTGAAAATAGATGAAAGGAGGAGACTCTGGTATACTGAAATCAGTGAAAAAGCAGGAGGGATTTACACATGATAATTATTGGGGAAAAAATTAATGGTTCTATTCCTGTTGTAGCAGATGCCATTGCCCGCCGCGATGCGGAATTTATTAAAGAGAGAGCAAGAATGCAGGATGAAGCTGGTGCTACATACATCGACTGCTGTGCATCTGTTCCCGAGGAAGAAGAAGTAGAAACTCTGAAATGGATGATCGACTGTATCCAGGAAGTAAGCGATCTTCCGATTTCAGTTGATAGTCCAAGTGCGGAAGTGCTGGCACAGGTATTTCCATACTGCAAACGTCCGGGACTGATCAATTCAGTATCCGGAGAGGGAAATAAGATTGACGTATTGTTCCCTCTGATCGCAGATACCAAATGGGAAGTAATCTGTCTTCTTTCTGATGATACCGGTATTCCGAAATGTGCCGAAGACCGTTTGAAGGTATTTGAAAAGATCATGGCAAAGGCAAAAGAATACGGGATTAGCCCAAGCCGTATGCATATTGATCCTCTTGTTGAGATGCTTTGCACATCAGAGGATGGAATTGCAATGAATGTGGAAGTTATCAGTACTATCCGTAAACAGTATCCAAGTATCCACATTACAGCAGCAGTCAGCAACATTTCTTTTAACCTTCCGGTTCGTAAAATGGTAAATCTTGGATTTACAGTTCTGGCAATGAACGCAGGTCTGGACAGCGCTATCTTAGATCCTACAAACAGAGATATGATGGGTGTGATCTATGCAACAGAAGCTCTTCTGGGTCAGGATGATTATTGTATGGAATACATCAGCGCTTATCGTGAAGGCATTTTTGGACCGAAAAAGTAAAACAGATAATA
>NZ_CABVDF010000024.1:0-21266 GCF_902497045.1 uncultured Blautia sp.
TTACTGAATACCCTATTTTTTGAATAATCCTGTTTTATATACAAAGCTGCAATAAGGTTCGTATGCCAGAAAGCTCAAATACTGCCCCTCATGTTGCCACTTGCCCCTCTTTCTATGATGACTTATAATAAATCATAGATATTTTAACAAAAATAGGTCAGGAAAGGAACTACAAATGAAACTGAACCCATTCTGTATGTGCTGTGCACTGAACAAACAGGAACAAAAGATCCGTCATTATCCGGATATGGAGAAGAAAACCGAATACATGAAAAAAGTAATGGCGCTGATAGCCAACACAGAAGAAAACGACTGTGCCCCCAGTCTTTCTGTGGATATACAGAAGCTTTACAGCAGCTTCTGGAACTGTCCTATGGAAGATTTCACAAAGATCAAAAAAGAATTCAATCAGCTTATGCTGAATATGGAAGCCTCTATAGAAGATAAGATCCGAAAAGCAAACGATCCTCTGGAAAAGGCGCTTCTCTATGCACGTATCGGAAATTATATTGACTTTGCCGCTCTTTCCAACGTTGACCAGTCCACTGTCATTACTCTTCTTGATGAAAAAAGCTCAGAAGCTCTAGATGAAAAAGAGTACGAAAATTTTCTCCGGGATCTTTCCTCTGCCAGAAAACTTGTCTACCTCACTGATAACTGCGGAGAAGTGGTTCTGGATAAACTGGCTGTAAGAATCCTGAAGGAACAGTACCCGGATCTGGATATCACAGTGATCGTCCGGGGATACCCGGTAGTGAATGATGCCACTATGGAGGACGCAGAAGAAATCGGACTTACTGATTTGGTAAAGGTGATCGGCAACGGCAGCAATGTAGGCGGTACATGGATCCCCGGAATCAATGCAGAAGCCCGTGAACTTCTTTATGATGCAGATCTGATCATTGCCAAAGGACAGGGGAATTTTGAAACTCTCAACGACTGCGGCCTGAATATTTATTATCTTTTTCTCTGCAAATGCGACCTGTTTCAGCGTCGTTTCCATGCAGAAAATCTTCAGGGCATGTTCCTGAATGAACGCCGTCTGGTCATGGAGCCAGTCTGATACGAAACATGTCATCATGGACAGTCTGCACAATAAATATTGCCTTTTCGTCAATCTGTCAACAAACCTCTGAAATCTTTGTATGATTCTTCTCTGGAAGATACACCTTCTTTTGGTTATACTGAATTCAGTTCAAAACAAGAGCAAAAACTATTTCATACAAATATTACCTGGAGGGAAATTTAAATGGCAAGTTTATCATTATCTCACATTAACAAAACTTATCCAAATGGTTTCGAGGCTGTTAAAGACTTTAACCTTGAAATCGAAGACAAAGAATTTATCATCTTCGTAGGTCCGTCCGGATGCGGTAAATCTACCACACTTCGTATGATCGCCGGACTGGAAGAAATTTCCAGCGGTACTCTTAAGATCGGTGACAAAGTTATGAACGATGTAGAGCCAAAGGATCGTGATATCGCAATGGTATTCCAGAACTACGCTCTGTATCCTCATATGACTGTTTATGATAATATGGCATTTGGTCTGAAACTTCGTAAAGTTCCAAAGGACCAGATTGATCAGCAGGTTCGTGAAGCAGCAAGAATCCTCGACCTTGAAAAACTTCTTGATCGTAAGCCGAAAGCTCTTTCCGGTGGTCAGAGACAGCGTGTTGCCATGGGTCGTGCTATCGTTCGTAATCCTAAAGTATTCCTTATGGATGAGCCGCTTTCCAACCTGGATGCTAAACTTCGTGTACAGATGCGTATCGAGATCTCCAAAATCCACCAGAGACTGGGCGCTACTATCATCTATGTAACACATGACCAGACCGAGGCTATGACTCTTGGTACCAGAATCGTTGTTATGAAAGATGGTGTTGTTCAGCAGGTAGATACTCCACAGAATCTGTATCAGAAACCAGGCAACCTGTTTGTAGCAGGATTCATGGGATCCCCGCAGATGAACTTCCTGGACGCTGAGATCAAAGAAAACGGTGCTGATCTTGTTGCTAAGATTGGTTCTGATGAAGTTGTTATTCCGGCAGACAAAGCTAAAGTCCTGAAAGACAAAGGTTATGTAGGCAAAACAGTTGTTATGGGTATCCGTCCTGAAGACGTGGCAGATTCTGCTAATGGTACTATGTCTTCTGTAGTTAAGGTTTATGAACTTCTTGGCGCTGAAGTATTCCTGTACTTCGACGTAAACGGAACTCAGATCACAGCCCGCGTTGATCCTCGTACAACAGCAAAAACCGGTGATCCGATCAGATTTGACTTTGACATGTCCAAAGCACACTTCTTTGACAAAGAATCTGAACTGGTTATCACAAACTAATACAGAAATGATTGCACCCCTGAGAAATCTCAGGGGTGTTTTTATGTTCTGTTTTATCTAAAAAAATCTGGAACAGAACCTTTACAGGATTCTTATTCCAGATTTTTCTTTTAGCGGTAAATTCCCTGCTGCAGTTCTTCTGCCCAGGACTGCAGATTATAGGTACTTCCTCCAAACAGCTTCAGGATCACACCGCTTGGATCCTTTTCGTTTGCAAAAGCATTGGCCTCGTCTGTGTCCACATGCATGGCTAGCCGAAATGACGGACTTACCCGAACTACTACATCAGAAAAAATCAGTGAACGTTCATAGCTGCTGGTGATCACAAATACATTCTCATTATCAGATACATGGCATCGAATTGCATCACTGGGCGTCATGTGAATATGTCTTTTTGCCACGATCACACCCTCTTTTAATTCCACCTGTCCGCAGGGACCGGCAAGAATACAGCCCGGAGTTCCTGCAATATCGCCGGACTGGCGGATCACAGCAGGAATTCCCAATTTTCTGGCATCTGTTACAGAAATTTCCACCTGCGTCACTGATCTGCAGGGTCCCAGAACGATCACATGCTCAAAGCTTCCTTTTGGACCGATCACAGTCAGGCGTTCCTGACAGGCATACTGCCCCGGCTGACTCAGTTCTTTTGTATAATGCATCCGGGCATCCGCCCCAAATAATATTTGAAAATCCTCCTGAGACAGATGAATATGTCTGGCAGAAGTCTCAATAGGAATCTTTTGGCTCACAGACTTGCACCTTCCCTTGTTTAATATGTTAAAATATTACCAGAAAAAATCATTTATTTCAAGCAAAATCAACAACTCTTTGAAGTGCAGAAATTTCTGTTTGTTAAGAAACGGGAATCAGCCAAACCGCCTTTTAAAATAATTTTATGAAGGCTTCATACGGCCGAAACATTGTCCCGGAGATTTCATCTTTATAATTACGGATCAGAGTCTTACCGCTCTTCCACAATTCCAGACTCTCACAGGAAACTTCCTGATCTGTAAAGTTTGCTGCCACCAGCAGCTTCCTGCCTTCATATTCCCGCACATAAGCAAAAATATTTTCGTCTTCCGGCAGCAGCAATGTAAAATCACCGTCAACAAAAATGCTGTTTTCTTTACGGAGATGAATCAGCTTTTTATAATAATGGAAAACAGAATTTTCATCATCAATCTGGCTCTGAGCGTTGATCTCCTGATAATTTGGATTCACACCAATCCATGGCGTTCCTGTTGTAAAGCCTGCGTTTTCTGTATCGTCCCACTGCATAGGAGTTCTGGCATTGTCACGGCCCTTTGCATAAATGGATTCCATAATATCTTTTTCTGCATAGCCCTTTTCCAGGCGCTCTCTGTACATGTTTCTGATCTCGATATCCTGGTACTGTTCAATGGAAGCAAAGCGTACGTTCGTCATCCCCAGTTCCTCACCCTGATATACATAAGGAGTTCCTTCCATTCCGTGAAGAATGGTCGCCAGCATTTTTGCTGATTCCACCCTGTATTCCCTGTCATTACCCCAGCGTGATACAATCCTGGGAAGGTCATGGTTATCCCAGAAAAGACTGTTCCAGCCGCATCCGTGAAGCTCCTTCTGCCATTTTTCCAGACATTTTTTCAGCTTCACAAAAGGCAGGGGACAAAAATCCCATTTTTCTTTTCCCGGCTCCTGATCCAGCATCATATGCTCAAACTGGAACACCATGGAGAACTCGCTGCCGTCCGGCTTACTGTAAAGCTTGGCCCTGTCAATATCTGCGCCCCAGGCCTCTCCCACTGTGATCAGATCTCCTTTCTGGAAGGTTTCTCTGCTTAACTCCTGAATAAACTCATGAAGTCTTGGACCGTTGTTGGTGATCTTAAGATCCGGCTCCTTGGCGATCTGGTCGATCACGTCCAGGCGAAAACCGCCAACACCTTTGTCCATCCACCAGAGGATCATGTCATAGATTTCTCTTCTGAGCTTTGGATTTTCCCAGTTCAGGTCCGGCTGCTTTACGGAAAACTGATGAAAATAATACTGCTTTAACTCAGGCACCCACTCCCAGGCCGGACCGCCGAATACAGAATTCATATCATTTGGATACACGCCTTCCTCGCCGTCACGCCACACATAGTAATCGTGGTAAGGATTATCCTTGCTCTTTTTCGCCTCAGTAAACCAGCGGTGCTCGTCAGAGGAATGATTCAGCACCAGATCCATAATAATACGGATATTTCTCTTTTTTGCCTCATTGATCAGCTGCTCCATATCGTCAAGATTTCCGAACATGGGATCAATATCCTGATAATCGGAAATATCATAGCCATTGTCATCCTGGGGAGATTTACATACCGGAGACAGCCAGACAGCGTCAATGCCAAGCTCCTGAAGATAATCCAGCCTTTTTATAATCCCCTGGATATCTCCGATCCCATCCCCGTTGCTGTCCTGAAAGCTTCGGGGATAAATCTGGTAAACCACAGAATTCTGCCACCATTTTTTATTGTTCATATCCATTTCCTCCTGTTAAATCCTTCGTATGAGAGTTCCGTTTTTTGCAAGGCTTCCATCCATATAGCCACGGGCAAAAAGGATTTCTCCCTGTTCTTCTACTTTTATGTAATCTTCCGAGCAGTTCAGCAGCACTTCAATTTTATGATTCTGTTCATCCAGCTTAATATATTCCACACAGCGTTTCTCCTGATATTTTCCCGGAAAATGAAAGTACAGGCTTTTAAAAGAAGGCTCCTGCTTTCTCAGAGAAATCAGCTTTTTCATTTCTGCTATACGCTGTCTGTTTTCCTCTGAATCCAGCTCCTGCCAGGGCATGCATCTTCTGCAGTCCGGATCATGCCCGCCCTCCATTGCGATTTCTGTTCCATAGTAAATGCAGGGGCTTCCCGGCATGGTAAACAGCACCGAAAGCTGCTGATAAAAGATGTCCAGATCATGGAAACGGTTCATCAGCCTCTCCGTATCATGGGAATCCAGAAGATTAAAAAGTACATTGTTGCACTGCTGCATGTACATAGTATAACAGTGATTGACTGTATATTCAAAGTCTTGTTTTGTCATTGTTTTATCAATAAAAAAGTCATGAATGCCACTCATCAGAGGATAATTCATAACAGAATCATACTCATCTCCCATAAGCCACTGGCTTGCGTCATGCCAGATTTCGCCAAGAAGATAAATATCCGGCTTCAGTCCTTTCACCCGAGCTCTCATTTTTTTGAGAAAACTGTGTGAAATCTCATTTCCAACATCAAAACGGATTCCGTCAATATCATAGTCACGGATCCATTTTTCACAGAGAGCACAGAAATACTCCTGCACTTTTTCGTTATTGGTATTCAGCTTTGGCATTCCGTCCGCAAAGGCAAAGGAATAAAAACGTCCGTCCCTGGTATCTGCCTTTTTCTTAATGTCACTCCAGTCATTGATCATAAACCAGTCCGCATATTCGGAAGCCCGCCCCTTTTCCTGCACGTCCAGCCAGGGCGCGAACTTTGGCCCGCAATGGTTAAATACTGCGTCCACCATCACACGGATACCGTGATCATGAGCTTCCTTTACCAGAAGAGAAAACTCCTTCTCATCTCCAAAGGCCGGATCGATCTTTTCATAATCCGTTGTATCGTATTTATGATTGGATTCCGCTTCCATAACAGGATTCAGGTAAATTCCATTGATGCCCAGCTCCTCCAGATACCCCAGCTTCTGACGGATTCCGGCAAGATTCCCCCCATACCGCTCTTTGTTGGTAACTGATCCGGTTCTCCATGGAAGGATATCCTCTGTATTTTTCTCCGGTGTTCCATTGCAGAAGCGATCCGGAAAAATCTGATACCATACCGTATCGTTCACCCATTCCGGCGTTCTGTTCAGATCTGCCGGATTCATCCAGGGAACAATAAAACACTGGAGCATTCTTCCGTCCATATGCAGCTGCTCCTGTGTGAGAAATCCGTCCTCAAAGTAATACCAGGTTTCCTTGTCTGTCTGAAGCTCAAAATAATATTTGCATCTTTTATACGGCGGCTCCAGAGTGGTTGTCCACCAAAGCTGATGCTTCAGCCGCTTTTTGTAGCAGATTTCTTCTCGTTTTCCAGTCCATTTTTCTTTTCCGCCCAGAATACCTGCATCAAACGGGTCTCCATAATGTATGAAGACCCGTTTGACATCATAACCGGTTTTTATGTTTACAATCAGTTGGTTTTCATTGTACGGATAGCTCATCTGCTCTGAAGTTTTATGATAAACCCCGGTAAATTCCATATGTTATTTCCTTTCTCTCAGATGTCCGGCATATTTTTTAAGTCCTGCTTCTATCCTGTCACCATCCGGCATCCGCCATTCCCAGTTTGGGCTTCCCACGGTGCCCGGAGTGTTCAGTCGTGCTTCTTTTCCCATTCCAAGAATATCAGAAAGAGGAACAATTGCGTACTCCGCTTTGCTTTTCCAGGTATATTCCAGAAGCCTGTCCTGTACGGAACCGTTTTTGATGCCCTGTTTTTTCAGAAAACGGCGAAGCTTTCTTCTGGACGGACCACTAAGCTCCTGATACCATTCCATCAGCGTACTGTTGTCGTGTGTTCCGGTATAGATGATCATATTTTTCTCATCCGGGAAACTGTCCACTGCATATTTGCCTGAAGTATCGAGGACAAATTCCAGAACCTTCATTCCCTTCAGATGATAATGTTCTTTTAAGGTAAGAACCTCCGGACGGAGATCTCCCAGATCCTCTGCGATCAGTTCCACTTCCGGAAGCTTTTCTGTAAGCATGTCCAGCACTTCGAAGCCGGGAGCCTCGATCCATTCTCCTTCAATGGCAGTGGGACATTCTGCCGGAATTTTCCAAAAGGTGTCAAAGGCACGAAAATGATCAATACGGATCATATCAAACAGTTTGCTGCTGTATCCGATCCGGTCAATCCAGAACTGATAATCATTCTTTTTCAGATAATCCCAGTCATAAATCGGATTTCCCCATCTCTGACCTGTGGCGCTGAAATAGTCAGGGGGAACTCCTGCAATAAAAACAGGGCATCCGTCTGTATCCAAAAGGAAGTTGTCCTTGCCGGCCCACACATCCACAGAATCCACGCCCACATAAAAGGGCACATCTCCCATAACGCGGATTCCTATGTCATTAGCCGCTTTTTTCACTGCCATCCACTGACAGTAAAAAACATATTGAAGGAACATCTGGTACTGAACCTCTTCCTTCACATGAGCAGGAACCTCTGCGCCTGTTTCCGGCCAGCTCTTGTCCTCATCCTTCCACTGGTTCCAGCAGCGGTTTCCGTTTTCTTTTTTTAATGCACGGAACATTCCGTAACTTTTTACCCAGGGCTGTTCCACGAACTTCTGATAATCCTCTGTCTCCTGAAAGTTATTGAAGGCTTCCCGGAGATAAGGCTCCTTCCATTCTCTCACCGCCTGATAATCCACCTTTGCCGCATCCTTACAAAATGTCTCAGGTGCTGTATTCAGAAGCCCCTGCTTATGCAGTTCTTCCAGACTGATATAAATTTCATCTCCGGCGCAGGAGGAATAAGGCTGATATGGAGAGTTTCCATAGCCTGCCGGGTTCAGAGGCAGGATCTGCCAGATTTTTACCCCTGTATCTTTCAGATTTTTAATAAACCGAAAGGTGTCGGCTCCCAGCTCTCCCACTCCTGTATTGGAGGGAAGAGCGGACACCGGCATCAAAATTCCTGATTCTCTCATAAGCCACCTCTTTATGACAGCTTCCAGATATCGCGGTTGTATTCGGCAATAGTACGGTCTGCAGAGAAGTATCCGGCCTTTGCAATATTTACCAGAGCTTTTCTGGACCATGCTTCCTCATCCTCATAATCTGCCAGCATTTTTTCTTTTGTCTGAATATATTCTTTTACATCCAGCAGAGCCATAAACCAGTCTTTGGAGCGGATTTCCTTATAAAGTCTTTCCAGATTTTCCATATCTCCGATAGTTTCCAGCTCTTCTCCCTTAATAAAGTCAACCAGCTCACGAATCATTTCATCTTCCTGATAAAGAGTCTCTGCACTGTAGGTTTCCTCTTTATAAAGACGGATTACATCCTCAGAACGTTTTCCGAAAATATAAATATTCTCATCTCCTACAAGCTGATGGATCTCTACGTTTGCGCCGTCCTCTGTTCCCAGAGTCACTGCACCGTTCAGCATAAATTTCATATTTCCGGTTCCTGAGGCTTCCTTGGAAGCAAGGGAAATCTGCTCGGAAATATCACAGGCAGGGATCAGCTTTTCTGCTTTGGTTACATTGTAGTTTTCTACCATAACGATCTTCAGATATTTATTTACCGCAGGATCCTTTTCAATCATCTCCTGGAGGCACAGGATCAAATGGATGATATCCTTGGCAATGGTGTAAGCCGGAGCTGCCTTTGCACCGAAGATCATGGTCAGCGGACGTTTCGGAAGATTTCCTTTTTTGATCTCCTTATATTTATAGATTGCATAAAGAGCATTCATCTGCTGTCTCTTATACTCATGGAGACGTTTAATCTGAATATCAAATACTGAGTCTGGATCGATCTCCACATTCTGAGTCATTTTCAGATAGTCTCTCAGTTCTTCCTTGGAATGCATTTTGATCTCACGAAGTTTTTTCAGTACAGTCTCATCGTCTTTATACTCCAGAAGCTTTTCAAGCTTTGTGGCATCCTCAAGATATTCCTCTCCGATCAGCTCTTCCAGATAAGCCGCCAGATCATGGTTGCAGTGCTTCAGCCATCTGCGGAAAGTAATTCCATTTGTTTTGTTATTAAATTTTTCCGGATAAATATCGTAGAACGGTTTCAGCTCAGATTCCTTCAGAATCTCTGTATGAAGAGCCGCCACACCATTTACCGCATATCCATAATGAATGTCAATATGCGCCATATGCACACGGTTATCCTTATCTATAATAGCTACACGCTCATCATTGTAATCTTTTTTCACACGGGCATCCAGCTCACGGATTACAGGCATAAGATGGGGAACCACTTTTTCAAGATATGCAGACGGCCATTTTTCCAGAGCCTCCGCAAGAATGGTGTGATTGGTATAAGCGCAGGTCTTTCTCACAACATCGATCGCCGTATCCATGTTAAAGCCTTTTTCCATAAGAAGACGGATCAGCTCCGGAATTACCATGGTAGGGTGGGTATCGTTGATCTGGATTGCCACGTGGTCATACAGTCTGTAGAGATCATAACCGTTATCCTCTGCTTCTTTCAGAATCAGCTGTGCAGCATTGCTGACCATGAAATACTGCTGGTAAATACGAAGAAGCTGACCTGCCTCATCACTGTCATCCGGATAAAGAAACAGTGTCAGGTTCTTTTTGATATTGTTTTTGTCAAAACTGATACCCTCGCCGATAATGCTTTCATCCACAGTATCTGTATCAAAAAGATGCAGACGGTTGCAGTTGTTTTTATAGCCTGGAATATCAATATCATACATGACAGAGGTCAGAGTAAAATCCTTAAAAGGAACCTGGAATGCAGTTTCTGTTCTGGTAAGCCAAGAATCCTCTGTGATCCACGGATTCTTTTCTTCTTTCTGCTTATGATCCACAAATGTCTGGCGGAACAGACCGTCATGGTAATTTAATCCCACACCGTCTCCGTTCAGCCCCAGTGTTGCAATAGAATCCAGGAAACATGCTGCCAGTCGTCCGAGACCGCCGTTTCCAAGAGAAGGCTCCTGCTCAATCTCCTCAATATCCGTAAGGTGATGACCGTTCTTTTCCAGAACCTCTCTTGTCTCTTCAAACATACCAAGATTGATCAGATTGTTGGAAAGAAGCTTTCCAATAAGGAATTCTGCTGAAATATAATACAGCTTTTTCTTTCCTTCATTCCGCTTCATATGTTTCATTTTATCTTT
Source organism: uncultured Blautia sp. (assembly GCF_902497045.1). Lineage (NCBI taxonomy): Bacteria > Bacillati > Bacillota > Clostridia > Lachnospirales > Lachnospiraceae > Blautia > uncultured Blautia sp. Next base: position 10,246 of record NZ_CABVDF010000024.1, read on the forward strand.
TGTGATCAGAAGAAGCGCTGTATAAATCTCCTGACTGGAGGCTTCCCTGATGGTTTTGTGATATCTTTCCTGTAATACCTGCTCTAATAATTTCTCCATAACTGTCTCCTCTTTTCTATTCATTCTATGTTCAGAGTTTTTCCAGTGCTTCATATACTCTCAGGATCTCTCCCACGCTCCATGCCTGGGCAAAGCATCCCTTTGACCTTGTAGGATTTTCACCGTCATAGATTTCCGGAAGCTGTCCGATACAGCCCTCTCTCATGGCTGCTTCCATAACCTCAAGCTGCTCTCTCACGATTTTTTTTGCTTCCGGGCTGTACTGATTCACCTTCAGATATGCAAGATAATAAGCTCCCAGAGGGAACGTCCATACCGTTCCCTGATGATAAGCCATATCCCTGTCTTCCATTTTCCCCTGATAAAGTCCATGAAATTCCTGATCTTCCTGTTCCAGGGTACGAATTCCATATGGGGTGTAAAGCTTTTCAAAAACAGTTTCCACTACCTGCTGTTCTTTTTCCGGGTCCAGCATGGTAAAGGTCAGGGATACTGCCCAGATCTGATTGCACCGTATCTGAGCATCTGCCTTTGTTCCGGAAACAAGATCTTTTAAACATTTTTTGTCATCCATCCAGAACTTATCCACAAAAGAAGCTTTTACTTTCTCTTTTAGCTGTGTATAAACTGCCTTTTTATCTGCTGTCTCTGCAAGCTCATCCATAATACACAACGCGTTATACCAGTAAGCATTGATTTCCACAGGCTTGCCGTGACGGGGCGTGGGAAGAATATCTCCTACCCGCACGTCCATCCAGGTTACCTGCCACAGCCCTTCCCCTGACTGGATCAGACCATCCTCATCCATATGGATTCCATAGTCGGTTCCCTCCCGGTAAGCCTTTATGATCCGCTCCATCACCGGATACATTTCCTGCACAAAAGCTCTGTCCCCGGCAGCCTGATAATAAAGATACACACAGTTGATAAACAAAAGCGCCGCATCCACCGTATTATAAAGGGGGTCGTTTCCGCCCTCCGGAAAAAGATTCGGCATCAGTCCGCCTCGTTCATTGACCGCAAAGGTTCTGAGAATCTCCTTTGCCGTTTCATACTGGCCGGTGGAAATACATATCCCCGGAAGGGCGATCATGGTATCTCTTCCCCAGTCCTCAAAAAACGGATATCCAGCAAGAATGGTTCTTCCGTTGGTAGATTCCCTTCTGGAAACAAACTGGCTGGCGCTTTTTACCAGCTCCTTTGCCATTTCCTTATGAAGTCCCGCTTTTGCTTCCAGAGCTTTGCGGTAAGTCTGCATTTCCAGAATGATAACGTCTGCATCCTGATCTGCATTTTCCATGGAGTATACAAGCTTCAGGATTTTTTCCTCTCCCGGCTGAACGCTTTCTGTGATTATGTGTCCGGACTTTGCAAGACCTGTCTCTCTACGTCCGTCGCAGGCGTCATAGCTGTAAAAATATGTTTCCTGTATTTCTTCTATATTATCCAGTGTTCCGTTTGTCTGGAAATAGAGAGTCATTCCATTGGAAATCACTGCATTTTTCGTATACTGAAACTTTTGCTCTGGTTCCGGCTCACTGCCCTTTGCAGTAAACTGATAAAAAGGTACAATCTTCAGTTCAGCAGGTTTTCTGCTGCGGTTTCTGATGCTGTAGCGTACTGCCACTGTATTTTCTCCCTGCTTCATGGCAATCTCCTTGCGGATCTCCACTCCCTGAACAAGAAATCTCCATATGGGCATATCGTCAAATACAAAAGATGAAAAATAAGGACAGCCCTCCTCCTTATATCCGTCTGCAAACTCCTGGGAAGAAAGAACAATTTCCTCTTCACCCAGACACAGACTTTCCTTCAGACGATGTACCATATTGTATCTGTGATTGGGTGCCTGTACACAGGCCATCAGAAGAGCGTGATCGTTTCTTGCCACAGAGCCTGTCATGGTCATGGAAGAAAATCCACCCAAGCCATTGGTAAGAAGATAACAGTTTTCCTGTCCTCTTTCCAGATTTTTCAACTCCTGTTTTCCGTAAATCCACTTCATATCCTTACCTCTGTCCCAGGATCAGCGCGCTTACCGGCGCAGCCTCTGCCTTTTGTGTATTTTTTGGTTCCTTCCAGAGAAAACTGTTTTCTCCATTCAGAAGAATTTCCCAGTTTCCTTCCGGAAGCTCTCTTGTTACTGTTTTTTCTGTTCTGTTATAAATGATCAGAAGCTTTTTCCAGGGGCATGTATTTGCTTCATCCCGGTTATCCACCAGAAATCCAACTGCACCGTCTTCTTTCCACTGCCCGGAAATTCTTTTCCACGCCTCCTCTGATTTGTCGCAAAGTCCGGGAAGCTGTTTTCGAAGAGCGATCAGGCCCTGATAATACTGTCTTAATTCCTGATATTCATAGGCCCGCTCCCAATCCAGTCTGTTCAGTTCTATAGGCGCGTTGTAAGTATTCTCATATCCATCCTTAGTTCTGGCAAATTCCTCGCCGGAAAGAAAGAAAAGATTTCCCTGACAGGTCATATAAACAGCTGCTGCCAGCCGGTTCACTCTCTCCCGCTCTTTTTCGTCAGAAATCGTTTTTTCAAGCTTATCCCAAAGCGTCCAGTTGTCATGGGCGGACACATAGGTAATGATCTGACTTGGAGCCTTTGCACCGTCTTTTCTGCACCAGGCAGTTACACTGTCCAGGATTTTATCCTCCATATCTTCTGCCCCATTGACAAATCCCGGTATTTCCGCCTCAAACACATGTCCCTTAACAGCGTCTCTTGTGTCGTCGCAGAATATACCTACATTTTTGTCAAGAAGCTGTATATTACTTTTCAGAGCCTGAGCTGCTCCGTCCTCCATAGCTGTCTCATCGGCAGCCCAGGGCTCACCGTATATCAGAATCTCTCCCGTTCCATAAATATTGTCGAGTTCTTTTCGTATACGGTTCATAAGCTCTGCATCAAGAAGTCCCATAAGGTCGAAACGGAATCCGTCAATATGATATTCCCTTACCCAGTAAAGCACAGAATCCAGAATATATCTGGCGCACATGGGGCGCTCGCTTGCCATGTCATTTCCACAGGCAGAACCATTGGAAATCTCTCCGTTTTTATCTGTACGGAAATAATACCAGGGCACAGTACGATTCAGGTTATTGTCCAGTGAATACATGTGATTGTAAACAACATCCATGATCACTCGAAAACCATTTCTGTGAAGAGACTGGATCATTTCTTTAAATTCCCGGATACGTACTTCTCCATGCTCCGGATCTGTGGAATAGGAACCCTCCGGCACATTGTAATTCACCGGATCATAGCCCCAGTTAAAATCCGTTTCACTTTTTTCATCTACAGAGCCGTAATCATATGCAGGCATGATCTGTACATGAGTCACCCCCAGCTCTTTCAGATAATCAAGTCCGGTAGGATGTACGCCGTCTCCGTAAAGAGTCGTATGGTCTTCTGTAAACGCTTTGTATTTTCCGCGGTTTTCCTTTTTAAATCCACCGGAGGTTTCCCAGGAAAATTCTTTTACATGAAGTTCATAGATTACATTTTCCGGTGAGGGTTCCGGTCTTTTATCCTCATCCCAGTACTGTGGATCTGTTTTCTTCAGATCGCAGACCATACTGCGGATCCCATTTACTCCACATGCCCTTGCATAAGGATCCCCCGTAACTGTCTTTTCTCCGTCCAGCGTAATCTCATAATCATAATATACTCCGTGAAGATTTTTCTCCGTCCGGTATGCCCAGACTCCTTTTTCCTCTTTTTCCATGGAAGTGATCTGGTAACAGGGAGCTTTTTCTCCGTCTTTATAAAAACACAGTCTCACATCCTCTGCCAGAGGGCTCCACAGAAGGAAGGCAGTTCCTTCCTCTGTGCAGACAGCCCCCAGATCACTGCCTTCATATAAATATTTTTCCTGAAATTCTGAAGAATGATATAGCCTCTTTAATTCCTGTCTCGTCCTCATAATTCTCCTTTTTCGTTAACCCTTAACTGCGCCGGATACTCCATCTACATAATATTTCTGCATGCAAAGGAAAAGAATCGCAATCGGTATGGAAATCAGGACAGCCCCTGCCGCAAAGCTTGTATACCAGCTGTCAATGTATTCTTTTTCCAGCATTTTCCACAGACCAATGGCAATGGTGTACTGATCTGAGTTTGCACGGCAGATTACCTTTGCAAAAATAAAGTCCAGCCACGGTGCCATAAATGCCGTAAGTACTGTATAAACAATGATCGGTTTACTTAACGGCAGCGTAACCTTTGTGAACACCTGCCATTTTGTACAGCCGTCCAGAATAGCAGCCTCATCCACAGCATAAGGAATCGTGTCAAAAAATCCCTTGGCAATCTGGAATCCCAGACCTGCACCGCCTGAATAGCATAAGATCAGTGCCACGCGGATAAGATTTCCCTCTGTCAGTCCTGCTGCCTTAAGAATAAAATATACAGCTACCATGGACATAAATCCCGGGAAAAGCCCCAGTATCATTGCCATATTCATGTATGGCTTTCTCAGCTTAAACTTCAGTCTTGACAGACAGTAGGAAACTGCCAGTGTATAAAAGGTTGCGATCAGGCAGGAAAAAACCGCAATGATCAGGGTGTTCATGAACATCTTCGGGAAGTTCAGAATCGATGTATCAGTAAACAGTTTAATATAGTTATCCAACGTATAAGACTGAGGCAGAAAAGTAGAAACATAAGAACCCTTTTCTGCACGGAAACTGGTAAGTACAACCCAGATAATAGGGAATACCCAGATAAAAGCCAGAATCGCCAGACTCACATGAACAATAGTATTGTTTACAAAACGCTTTGTTTTTGCTGACTTGAATTTTGGTGCTGCCATCTTTAAATTCCTCCTTCTTTATAGGACTTGCTGTTGCGGTAAGTAAGAAGCGCTCCCACCGCCAGAATGACAAAGGTCAGAATTCCGATTACCGCTCCGATATTGTAGTATTGTTTATCAATTGTCAGCTTATAGAGCCAGGTAACAAGCAGGTCTGTTTTTCCTGCTGTGGATGCCAGATCCGTAACCGGATCTCCTCCGGAAAGCAGATAAATAATATTGAAGTTGTTTACATTTCCTGTAAAGGTTACGATCAGATACGGAGTTGTCACATACAGCATATAAGGCAAAGTGATCTTGAAAAATCTCTGTATCGCATTTGCTCCGTCCACCTTTGCCGCCTCATAGAGCTCCTCCGGAATATTCTGAAGAACACCGGTAAGCTGAAGCAGTGTATAGGGAACACCAACCCAGATGTTAATAACAATTACAGTCACTCTCGCCCAGGTTGGATCTGTAAAGAACGGAAGGCTTGCGTCTGCCCCGATCCATCCCAGATTTCTTAAAAGTACGTTTACCGCGCCGTTTGGCTGAAGCATGGTTCTCATAATAAGAAGAGAGACAAACATGGGGACCGCACAGGAAAGTACGAAGCAGAATCTCCAGAATCCCTTGGCTTTTGTATCCTTACGGTTGATTACCATAGCAAGGATCATACCAAAAATGTAGTTACTGAAGGTTGCAAAGAACGCCCACACCAGAGTCCATCCAAGAACTGACCAGAAAGTACTTCCCAGAATACTGTTGGAATCAAACAGTGCCTTAAAGTTTTCCAGTCCTACCCAGTCAAAAAGCATCAGATGATTTCCGATCTTACTGTAATTGGTAAACGCCATACAGATCATAAAGATCAGCGGCAGAATGGTAAAGATCATGATGGCAGCCATTGGCGGCGTCATTAAAAGTCTGTGCAGGTTTTCGTGAAGCAAAGACTTCACATCCTCAGCAAAACTGTTTACATGCTGGCCGCTTTTGTCCAGACATTCTGCTTTGTAAGCGCTTTTTAAAGTTCCTCTCCATACCCATACCATCAGAAGAGTAAGAAGAACCGTTGCCACTCCATAGAGCAGAATCAGTACAGACTGATCGCCCTGGGTGTAAACATAAACCTGATTCGCCTCATCCCAGACTTCTTTCCGGGGAACACTTCCCAGGGAACCCAGCATACTTAAAAATCCAATGCCGTTTACCAGCATAAATACCAGGTATGCGGCTTCAACAGCCAGATACAGAAGCCCTTTTATTTTCTGTTTATGGACAAAATTTCCAAATCCCATCAGCACCATGGAAAGCTTTGTTTCAATACCGCCTTTTTTTATGGCGTTCATACAGGTATATGGTGTGGAAAATTCGTCTTTTGTTTTCTTTAATTTCAACATTTTCCTATCCCCTTCTCTTAAATCCCGTCGCTGTTCATTGCCTCGTTCATATCCTCAGTCTGGGCTACAGAATTATCATGTGTGACGCTTCCGTTTCGGATACCTTTTCCCATGTTCTCAACAGGAACCCAACAGTTGTTCATCTTAGCCACAAACGGCTGAAGAATAGAGGTCCTGTTAAAGGTATCGTTCTGTGCAGATACCAGAGGGTCGTTGGCGATGGCTTCCTCTGCCAGAAGCTCTGTATTACATGGAATTACATTTCTCAGCTCATAATGTGATCTCTGTGCATCAGCAGATCCCAGATAAACTGCCAGCTCTACAGCAGCTACCATATTTTTGCTGTAAGGATTTACGCCAATGGCTTTTGAGCCTGCATAGGATGTCATCTGCTTCTCTTCTCCGTTTAAGGTAAAGGTAGGAAGCGCTGCCGCTCCCATGTTATCTCCAAGGGCTTCCTTTACAGCATTGGCATCCCAGGAACCGGAAAAGATCGCATTGATGCTTCCGTCACGAAGCCCTGCAAGACCGGAACCGTCCGCATCAATCTCAAAATTCGGATTTGCAGCCAGATCGATCAGATAATCGGTTACCTCTGCTGCTTTTTCTCCGCTAAAATCCACTCCCTTGGATTCATCTGTTCCATCTCCAAAAAGGGTACAGCCATTTCCAATATAGAAGGAAGGAAGATACCAGGAATTGGTAAACGGAAGAGACACCGTTCCCTTCTCAAGCATGGTATCCAGGTTTTTAATATCCTCCTCAGAAAAAACACTCTTATCATAGTACATGAACCAGGTATTTGTGGTAAACGGAACGCCGTAAAGATCTCCATCCTTTACCAGAGATTCCAGAACCTCCGGAGAATTGGTTGTTTCGATTTCTTCTCTGTACCTTCCGCCAAATTTCGCCAGTGCATTGGCATCTGTCATAATTGTCAGTGTATCGTTGGCATACATAAATACATCTGCGCTTGCCTCCGGATCCTGTGCCACCTGATTTGCCGCTGTTGCCTCGTCAGCAATTCCATACACAAACGTAATGTCCCATTCCGGATGAAGCTCTGCAAAGTCCTCACAGCTGTTCTGGAGCCACTGGCCACTGTCTTTGGACTGATCCTCAGAAGGAGACCATACCATAAGACGTACCTTTTCCTTTGCTTCTGAATTCTGGTTTTCTGCTTTGCCGCACCCGGTAAATCCGGCTGCTGCAAGAACTCCTGCCAGCAGAAGCGCTGCTTTTCTCTTTCCCATTTTTCTTTCTCCTTAATTTGTTTCGTATTGTTTCGATACTTGTAATATACAACAGCTCAGAAAAAACGTCAATATCTCCTGTTTTTTTTCTCTGTTTTTCACATTTTTCATTTTTATTTTTTGTGTATTTTTCACACAGTTTTCTTTTCAATGCAATTTTACGAAACAAAAACAGGCAAAATAATTGCTTTTTTTCCTGTATTTCGATATAATAAAAACAATATCTATTTAACGTATACAGGTACGGCACATGTTATTTTTCTGTCCGTACCAGGAAAGGCATTTATATGGCTACAATTCAAGATATTGCTGACAGACTGGGCGTTTCTAAGGGAACTGTGTCCAAGGCCATCAATAACGCCCCTGATATCAGCGAAACTTTACGAAAAACAATTTTGGATACTGCAGTGGAAATGGGCTATACCAGACTGCGAAGACAGAAAAATGATGCAAAACGTTTCTGCATCATCATAGAAAATATGGAATACGAGGAACCTCACCACTTCGGCTATGATTTCATCATCGGTTTCCGCCAGATGGCAGAACCTGCCGGGTATGTGGTAGATGTAATCCCTGTAACAGAGAATTTCCAGAAAAAAACACCTTATGATGTTTTTATGCTGCAAAATGATTATACCGGAGCTTTCGTCCTTGGCTTTTCCCTGAACGATCCCTGGATGAAGGATTTCCGGACCAGCCATACTCCTACCGTTCTTTATGACAACTATATTCCTGCCAATCCTTTTATTGCTTCTATCGGAATCGACAACAGCGAAGGAATGGCTCTGGCTGTGTCCCATCTGAAAAAACTCGGTCACAAAAGGATCGGATATTTAAGCAGCGCTCTGGGATCCTATATTATGCAGGTACGGCACAAGGCATTTTTTCAGGCAATGAAACAAAACGGTCTGAAGGCAGAAGCAGATTCAGCCGGTGCGTCCTACTATGTAACAAAGTGTATCGAAAAACATCTGCCCCGGCTCCTGAACATGGGAATGACTGCTGTGATCTGCAGCCACGATCAGATTGCCAACGCCGCCATGGTTCAGTGTCAGCAGTTAGGATACCGTGTTCCCGGCGATATCAGTATCATCGGATTTGACGACCTGCCTCTGTGTGCCTATACTTCACCTCCACTGACTACAGTACGCCAGGATCGCACCATACTGGGAAAATGCGGTTTTTATGCTATGGACAGCATTCTGAATCAGGTGTCTATCGGATCGATCCTGATCCACGCACAGCTGATAGAACGCCATTCTACAGGACCTGCTCCGGATGCGCCGGAAAAAACAGTTTTCTCCCGGATATCGGAACAATAGATCAGCCAACCACAGAAAGAAAGGGGATACTCTCATGTCGATACAGCGTACTTTACAAAAATATATGGAGGACTGGAAGAACATCAGCGGACTCGATTTCTGTCTTCTCACCAACGAAAACGAAACATTTATAACTACCTGTTCCCGATCTCTCCCTTCGGCGGAAAAGCTGGAAGAGTTCCGCAGCGGAAATGCTCTGGTTGTGGCAAACGCAAGCCGCTGTCTCTGTAAAATCATACACAAAGAAAAACTTGTTTATATTCTCATTGTATGGGGAAGCGGAGAAAGTGTTCCCACCATCAGCCAGCTTGCAGTCTGCCAGGTACAAAGTCTTCTGGAAGCCTATGCAGAAAAAAGCGACAAAAATGTTTTTATGCAGAAGCTTCTTCTTGGGACCTACGGAGAGGTGGAAGCCTTTAACCGGGCAAAAAAACTTCATATCTCTTCTACTGCCAGCCGGGCAGTCTTTCTGGTAGAAACACGCCGCCAGAGAGATGAACACGCCCTTGCCACCATACGAAATATTTTTTCTGCCCGTACAAAAGACTTCATTACCTCTGTGGATGATTCAGGAATTATTGTGATCCGGGAGCTTTCTTCTACAGAAACCGATGAAGATCTGGAGGATATCGCCCATATGCTGGTAGATATGCTTGGAGCCGAAGCCATGACTCAGGCCTGGGTTTCCTACAGCAATACTGCCGATGATCTTCTCCAGCTTTCCAACGCCTACAAAGAAGCAAAAACAGCGATGGAAATCGGAAAGATCTTTTACTCAGAAAAAAATGTATTCAGCTATCGAAAACTGGGAATCGGACGATTGATCTACCAGCTTCCCGTGTCCGTGTGCGAAATGTTCATTCAGGAAGTCTTTGGAAACGAATCTCTGGATTCCCTGGACAGTGAAACCCTTGCCATCATCCGCACATTCTTTGAAAACAACCTGAATCTTTCAGAAACCTCCAGACAGCTTTATGTCCACAGAAACACTCTGGTGTACCGTTTTGAAAAGATCCAGAAAAAATTCGGTCTGGATCTGCGGACCTTCGAGGATGCCCTGACCTTTAAACTTGCCATGCTGGTAAGCGGATATGTGACTTATAATTATAATAAGAATGACCGGAGCTGAGACCTGAATTAAAATCAGTTCCCTATACAGATAAAAGTGGAGCACACGCCCCACTTTTATCATTTTGACACCCACAATTACTGTTTGTTATTCTTTTCTTCCAGCAGCTTTCTCAGACGCTGAATCTCTTCTTCTGCAGCTTCTGTTTTCTTTCGTTCCATGGCAATGCCCTGTTCGATTCCCTGTTCGATTCCCTGTTCGATTCCTTTCTGAATCAGTTTATCGGATTCCAATTCCAATACCTTTCCACCCATTACATCACCAAATCCTTTCTTTACATTTTCTTTGTCCCTGAACACATAATCTGCAATCCGGGTTATCAACTCAATCATATCCCGGTATGCTTTTTCATTTCCACGGTCGAGAAATTTCTCTTCCAAATACTTTTCAATTTTTTGATACTCATCAAAAATTTCTTTCATCTTTTCACTGTCTGCGTCCAGATCTTTTTCTTTTTCATATCTCATTACATGATACGGCAATAAAAACAGCAGATGTTTCCGTAATATTTCATCACAGGTAAAATTCTGCACCTGCACGATAGGAACCATATATTCTACTGTATTACCATTTGGCATCACAAGTTCCATAGATATTACATCCTTCTTTTCTGTGCCACGCAGATACAGGACACATGACTGCGGAAAATACATCCGATATCTGCCATTTTTCTTCTGCACATTTTCCAGACTGATTGCAAAATCATATTCGATCATCCGGATCACCATAGTGGAATCGTCTGTACTCTGACATTCCATATGATAGATCCTGTCTGCGATCAGCAAATGGGAATCTGTGATTACCCTGCCATTTTGTGTCTGATGTTCATTTCTCTTTTGTATGATCTCAATGTCTTCCGAATAGGAAGTACCAAAGACTTCATTAATCAGCGGAACGACCAGCTGCGGCATCTTTTCCAGCATCGTCCGGAACACATCATCAAAAATAGTGCTATTTTCCATAAGACTTTCCTTTCTTTATGTAATTCTCATTGTTATCTTTCAGGTTTTGTCTTATGTATTTTAAGAGATGTTATCCGATTGTATGTTTTATTCCGCCCC
>NZ_CABVDF010000025.1:0-21173 GCF_902497045.1 uncultured Blautia sp.
CATTACTAAAAGAAAGGAAAAGGTGATGTTTTAGCTTCTATAAACATCATACAAGACATTTATGAATTCTTTGCTTCGTGCAGAACACCTGACTGTCTGTTATGATGGGGTTCCAGTTGTACAGGACGTAAGTTTTCAATTAAATGAAGGAGAGATCCTGGGTATTGTAGGAGAATCCGGAAGCGGAAAAAGCACTGTCATCCGGACGGTTATGGGCCTTTTGGGAAACAGCGGCACGATAACCGGAGGAAAGATATGGTACAGGGATCAATGTCTGACGGATATGTCGGAACGGGATCTGATGAAATACCGGGGAGCGGAGATCGGAATGGTATTTCAGGACTGCGGAGCCGGATTCTGTCCTGTCCGCACAGTGGGAGCACAGATTTATGAGGCTGTTTCAGCTCACGAAAAGACGAACAGAGTCCAGGTGGAAAAAAGAGCAGAAGTCCTTATGGAAAAGATTGGTCTTAAAAACCCCCGGCGTGTGCTGAAAAGCTATCCTTTCCAGTTATCTGGAGGTATGAACCAGAGAGTGGGAATCTGCGCGGCAATGATGCTCCGCCCGGCAGTGCTTCTGGCAGATGAACCTACCAGCGCTCTGGATGTAACTGTCCAGAAGCAGGTGGCGGAGGAGCTTCTTCTGATGCGGGAGGAGTTTCATACATCTATGATCCTTGTTACTCACAATATGGGGCTGGTCAAAAAAATGACAGACCGGGTGCTGGTTCTCTGCAATGGTCAGATGATGGATTACGGAAAGACAGAAGAAGTCCTGCAGCATCCCGAAAGCGCCTACACGCAGGAACTGATGGATTCAGTAGTACGTCTGAAGAGGAAGCAGATATGACGGATATAATATTGAAGGCAGAGAAACTGAAAAGAGTGTTTACTTCCGGAAAAAGCTCCTTTGCGGCAGTGGATCAGGTGAGCTTTGAGCTGAAAAAGGGAGAATGTCTGGGTATTGTGGGGGAATCCGGCAGTGGAAAAAGTACGGTGGCCCGTCTAATCACAGGACTTTTGCCCTGCTCAGAAGGCGAGATCCTGTTTGTTGTGCCGGAAAAAACCAATGGTTTACACAGAGAGGATGGTTCCTGTATCAATATCACGCAGGCGGGAAAACGGGAATTGAGAAAAGTTTACCGTCATATGCAGATGATCTTTCAGACTCCGACGGAATCTTTTGATCCCCGGCGTACCCTTGGGGACGGAATTGGGGAAAGTCTTCGGAATATGGGGATAAAAGGCTTAGAATTAAAAAAAAGGGTGGATAACCTTCTTGAAATTTGTGGATTGTCTTCAGAGTTTGCTCTGAGATATCCTCATCAGGTAAGCGGCGGTCAGTGCCAGAGAGCTGCAATTGCCAGAGCGCTTGCAGCAGAGCCGCAGCTTCTGATCTGTGATGAGGCAACCAGCGCTCTTGACGTGACTGTGCAGAAGCAGATCATGGAATTGCTGATGAAGCTGAAACAGGAACAGAACCTCAGCGTGATTTTTATCTGTCACGATCTGGCGCTTGTGCAGATGTTCTGCGACAGGGTGCTGGTAATGAATCAGGGAAGGATCGTGGAGACCGGAACACCGGATCAGATAATCGATTCACCCCGGGAAGAATACACCAGAATGCTGGTGGACGCAGTGCTTGATATTTGAATATATAAAAAAATCACTTATCTGATCTGAGATAGGTGATTTTTTTATGGGTCGTTTAAAATAATGGGATTGTTGTAAGTGCATCAATTGTGGAGGTCTGTGCACAAACAGTGACATCATAGAACACATCTATGTGTTGTTTATATTTTAACAAACTCTTGAAATCTTACAAGCCTCCCGGGGGGATAGAAATATATGAAAAATATACAGGATCTATGCCAAATATGAATAGGTATATATCCCCCGCACCGGGTTAAACTGCGGGAGGATCAATGTTATACTGAGCAAAGATCGGCTGCAGAGAAAATATGCAGCAGAAAATTTCAGCGGAGGGAATACAGAAATGAAAAAAAGAATGCTTGCGCTGTTCAGCGCAGTCTGTCTGACCGTTTCCATGGCAGGAGGATGCATAAGTGTATCAGCGGCAGAAGAAAAAAAGGATGAGGTGATCGTGACGATGCCGGTTACCTCAGAGCCGGAGGCAGGATTTGATCCGGCATATGGATGGGGAGCCGGAGAACATGTACATGAGCCTTTGATCCAGAGTACACTGACGGTTACAAACACCGATCTTTCCATAGGAATGGATCTGGCGACAGATTACTCTGTCAGTGAAGACGGGCTTACCTGGACAGTAAAGATCCGTGATGATGTGAAATTTACAGACGGAGAGCCTCTGACAGCAAAGGATGTGGCCTTTACCTATAATAACTGTCGGGATAACAGTTCAGTCAATGACTTTTCCATGTTGGAAGAGGCAGTAGCTACAGATGATACCACAGTAGAGTTTCATCTGAACCGCGCTTTTTCTATCTGGCCGTATACTATGGCTGTAGTGGGAATCGTTCCGGAACATGCTTATGATGAAAATTATGGACAGAATCCTGTTGGATCAGGAAGATATATTATGAAACAGTGGGACAAAGGCCAGCAGGTGATCTTTGAGGCCAATCCGGATTATTACGGAGAGGAACCGTCCATGAAAAAAGTAACGGTTCTTTTTATGGAAGAGGACGCTGCGCTTGCAGCCGCACAGTCTGGAACAGTAGATGTGGCACATACAGCAGCTTCTTATTCAGATATGGAATTTGACGGATACAGCCTTTTTAATGTAGCAACGGTAGACAACCGTGGTATTAATCTTCCGGCAGCTCCGGCAGAAGAGAAAGACGGAGTAATCGTTGGAAATGATTTTACTAACGATGTAAATGTAAGACGTGCCATCAATATCGGTATCGATCGGGATGAGATGATTGAAAACGTTCTGAACGGATATGGAACACCGGCATACAGCGTCTGTGACAAAATGCCATGGTACAACGATGAGGCGGTGACAGAATATGATCCGGAAGAGGCTGTGAAGATTCTTGAAGATGCAGGCTGGAAAGCCGGAGGTGATGGAATCCGTGAAAAAGACGGTGTCCGTGCAGAATTGAATATTTTATACCCGGCGTCAGATTCTGTTCGTCAGGCTCTGGCAGAGGATACAAAAAATCAGCTGACTGAACTTGGAATTGCTGCATCCACAGAAGGGGTAGACTGGGATACCGCATATTCAGGAGCGCTTTCACAGCCGCTGATGTGGGGCTGGGGAGCACATACTCCAATGGAGCTTTATAATATTTATCATACCATGAAAGAAACAGGAACTGCGGAGTACTCTCCCTATGCAAATGAAACAGTTGATAAATATATGGACGAGGCTCTGATGTGCAGCGACCTGGAGGAATCCTATGATCTTTGGAAAAAGGCCCAGTGGGACGGTGAGAGCGGAATTACACAGGAAGGTGATATTCCGTGGATCTGGCTGTGCAATGTGGATCATCTGTATTTTGTAAGAGATGGTCTGAAGATTGCAGAACAGAAGATACATCCTCATGGACATGGATGGTCAATTGTAAATAATGTGGATCAGTGGAGCTGGGAATAAGCTGCCTAAAACCAAATAAAAGAAAATAAGTCATCCGGCGCCCTTCTGAGATGCAGTCTGTAAATAAGCAGACCGTCCCGGAAGGCGCCGGATACTGTGCGTTACAGCAGAAAGGAATTCTGCGTATAAGGAGAAAAGATTGAAGACAGCAAAATTTATAACAAAACAAATGATAAAAATGTTTCTTCTGCTTCTGGCGGTAAGTATAGCGGCATTTGCGCTGATGACAGCTTCCCCTGTGGATCCTCTTCAGGCAAATGTAGGTCAGACTGCCCTTGGTTCCATGAGTCCGGAGCAGATACAGAAGCTGGAAGAATACTGGGGTGTGGGACAGCCGCCTGTACAGAGATATCTGGCATGGCTGAAGGATTTTATCCGTGGAGATATGGGAGTCTCTCTTCTTTATCGGCAGGATGTAACAAAGGTGATAGCAGTAAAGCTGGCAAATTCCTTGTTTCTTATGATCATTGCCTGGGTCATGTCGGGTCTCCTTGGATTTATACTGGGAGCCCTTGCAGGAATGAACAGGGGAAAACTGATCGATAAAGTGGTCAGGGGCTATTGTCTGCTGATCTCCAGTACACCGGCTTTTTGGATTGCCATGCTTTTTCTGATCATATTCGGGGTATGGCTGAAAATCCTTCCCATTGGTCTTAGTGTTCCGATCGGAGTGGAAGCAAGCGGGGTTACATTTCTTGACAGAGTTTATCATGCCATTCTGCCGGCATTTACTTTGTCAATTACCGGAATTTCCAATATAGCCATGCATACAAGGGAAAAAATGATCGATATCTGTGAAAGCGATTATATGCTTTTTGCAAAGGCAAGAGGGGAAAGTACATGGGAGATCTTTAAGAACCATGGTTTCCGAAATGTACTGGCGCCTGCTATGACTTTACAGTTTGCATCCATCAGTGAGATTTTTGGCGGATCTGTTCTTGTGGAGCAGGTATTTTCTTATCCGGGACTGGGACAGGCCGCAGTCAGTGCAGGGCTTGGAAGCGATATGCCTCTTCTTATGGCGATCACCATGATCAGTGCGCTTCTGGTATTTGGCGGGAACCTGATCGCCAATCTTTTGTACGGGGTGATCGATCCTCGTATCAGACGGGGAGGTGCGGTGAGATGAAAGCTTTTGCAGAAAAACAGAAAACAGGTCTGACCTTAAAAAAGTCAGGATGGAATCAGAGACAGAGGCTTCTTTTCTGGCTGATCGCAGCTGTTCTGTTTCTTACGGCAGTATGTGTTGGGGGAATGTTTCTGGACGAAGCTGCAAAAACAACAGATTTTTCCAGAAAAAACATTTCGCCCTGTCTGACTTATCCTTTTGGAACGGACTGGCTGGGAAGAGATATGTTTGCCCGCACTATAAGAGGTCTGTCCATCAGTATCGTGATCGGAATCAGTGCAGCTGCAGTCAGTGCTGTTCTTGCTTTTATACTTGGAGTGGTGTCTGCCACAATGGGAAAAGCAGCAGATGCCATGGTGACCTGGTTTATCGATCTTGTAATGGGAATCCCGCATATGCTGCTTCTGATCCTTGTGTGCGTTGCCTGCGGACGGGGGCTGAAAGGGGTAATCCTTGGCGTGGCGCTGACACACTGGACTTCTCTTGCCAGACTGATCCGCGGAGAGGTGCTTCAGCTGAAGGAACAGCAGTATATCAAAATGGCGCGCAAGCTTGGAAAGAGTAATCTTTATATTGCCATGAAACATATGGCTCCGCATCTGTTTCCTCAGTTTGTGGTAGGACTGATTTTGCTGTTTCCTCATGCGATCCTTCATGAATCAGGAATTACCTTCCTGGGATTTGGACTTTCTAATGAGCAGCCTGCCATAGGCATTATTCTTTCGGAAGCAATGAAGTATATGATTACAGGAAAATGGTGGCTGGCTCTTTTTCCGGGGCTGATGCTTGTGCTTACGGTGGTATGTTTTTATGCGGTTGGAGAAAATCTGCGTAAATTAGTGGATCCGGCAAGCGCCCATAAATAGGAGATAAAAATGGAAAAAAAGAAAATACTTGAGATAAAAAACATGAATATTTCTTTTTGCCAGTATCAGAAGGGAATGCGGCAGGAAGAGCTTCCGGTGATCCGGGATCTGAGTCTGTCTGTCCACGAGGGGGAGATGGTGGCAGTAGTAGGCTCTTCCGGTTCCGGAAAAAGCCTCCTGGCTCACGGAGTGATGGGGATTCTTCCTTATAATGCGTCTATGGGAGGAGAAATTCTGTATCGGGGAGAGCCTTTGACGGAAAAAAGAATCCGTAAGCTCCGTGGTAAAGAGATTGTAATGGTGCCCCAGAGCACTTCGTATCTGGATCCTCTGATGAAAGTGGGGACACAGATCTGTAAGGGAAAAAAAGATCCGGTACGTCAGAAGAAGCTGGACGGGATTTTCAGCCGATACAGTCTGGCAAAGGAGGTACAGGAGCAGTATCCATTTGAATTGTCCGGGGGAATGACAAGAAGAGTGATGATCTCCACGGCAATGATCGAGGATCCCAGACTGGTGATTGCAGACGAGCCGACTCCGGGACTGCATCAGAAGGCTGCGAAAAGAGCTATGGAGCATTTCCGGGAGCTGGCAGATATGGGAGCTGGAGTGCTGATCATCACCCATGATCTGGAACTGGCGCTGGAGACGGCAGACAGGGTTTTGGTATTTTATGCCGGATATACGTTGGAAGATGCAAAGGCAGAGGATTTTTGTAAAGAGGAAACGCTTCGTCATCCTTATACAAAAGCATTGTGGAGAGCGATTCCAAAAAACGGATTTCAGTATATCGATGGTGTGCAGCCGTATGTAAAGGATATGCCTTCCGGATGTCCGTTTGCACCCCGATGCAGCAGGTGTTCCGAAAAATGCCATGGAGAGATTCCCTACCGTGAGGTCAACGGCGGATATGTGAGGTGTGTATATGATTCTTGAAGCAAAAAATATTTCTTTTCGTTATGGGGAAAATGGAAGAGAGATCCTGAAGGATTTCAGTCTGAAAGCAGACAGCTCAGAAAGAGTGGGGCTGGCGGCACCCAGTGGTTTTGGAAAAACAACCTTATGCAAGATTTTATCCGGATATGAGAAGCCGGACAGAGGTGATATCCTTCTGGACGGAAAACCGCTGGATCAGTATGGTTCTTATTGTCCTGTTCAGCTGATCTGGCAGCATCCGGAGCAGGCAGTAAATCCAAGACTGCGGATGAAGTCGGTACTGGAAGAAGGAGATCAGGTGGATCCTGCTCTGGTGGAACGTCTGGGAATTGAAAAAGACTGGATGAACCGTTTTCCAGTAGAGATTTCCGGTGGTGAAATGCAGCGTTTCTGTATTGCAAGAGCTATGGGAAAAAGAACCAGATTTCTTCTGGCAGATGAGATCAGCACCATGCTGGATCTTATTACACAAAGCCAGATATGGCATTTTCTTATAGAGGAGACCAGGCGGAGGCAGATGGGAATGATCGTAGTCAGCCACAGCCCGGAGCTCCTGGAAAGAGTCTGTACCAGAGTAATAGACCTTCAGAAAACACAGTCCTGAATGTTTTGCGGTTTTCAGACTGCAAGCGCAAAGATTCTGGTAGCGATATAGAAATAAATGATAATAGAACAGGTGTCTACTGCTGTTGTGATAAGGGGAGATGCCATAACAGCAGGATCCATGTTCAGTTTTTTAGCGATCAGGGGAAGAACACAGCCCATAAGTTTTGCCATGATCACAGTGGCAGTAAGTGACAGGGCAACCACAAGCGCAAGCTGAGGATCCTTATACATAATCAGAATTCTTACTCCATTTATAAGGGAAAGTCCGGTACCTACAAGAAGGGAGATACGGAATTCCTTAAACATGATGCGGAAAATATCCTTAAAAGTAATCTCCCCCAGAGCAAGACCGCGGATGATGAGGGTAGAACTCTGTGATCCGCAGTTTCCGCCGGTATCCATAAGCATGGGGATAAAGGATACCAGAAGAGGGACTGCCGCAAATGCTTCTTCATATCGTGTGATGATGGTTCCGGTGATGGTAGCTGACAGCATCAGGAAGAGAAGCCATGCAAAACGTTTTCTTGCATGTGTCAGTACGGAAGTCTCGAGATAGGAGTCATTGGTGTCCATGGACTTCCTGACAGCTCTGGTGTGGATAGTTCTGTTTACGATTCTGTTGTTTTTTAAAATTAATGTTCTGCTCATAATGATTCCATCCTTTCTTTAATGTAATTCTACTGCAACTGGCTCCAGGTTCCATGGTACTCACCTCCTTTGGTTTGTTTTAAAAATTACAAAGCGGCTAAATCCGCTTTTTGCCATATAAAAAAATCCTGTCAAAGCTTGAGCAATGACAGGATATATTTTTCCCGAAAATAAAACATCGTTCAAGCTTTAGCATCACAGGGCGTAAAAATTGCATTAGGTTATGCCTTATCTGCGACATAGCCTGCTGGCCAGCGAATCGTGTCTCCACGTTTTTGCGGCAGCAATCTTAGGATAATCCAAATCCCTGTGGTAGCCTCACCTACCGAATTTATTAATTTTTTCATATTGTATACTGAACTACTAGGTTTGTCAAGGCAGGAATTGTAAAGATTTTGTTTACAAAATATAGACGCTGATGTTTGTAGCGTTCACAGAAACATATAGACTAAGAAATATCAGCCCTGCCCCGGTGTGCCAAAGAGATTCAGGATCACGCATCCGGCCACGATCAGGATCAGTCCTGCGATCCCTGTCGGGGACAGTTTCTGTCCGAAAATGATCCAGGCGATAATGGCGGTAGCGACGATACCCACTCCGCACCAGGTTGCATAGGCGATTCCCAGATCAATCCCGTTGATGGCTTTTGAAAAAGTATAGTAGCAGATTACATAAAACAGTACACATCCGGCTCCGGGCAGAAGCTTCGTAAAGCCCTGAGAGGCTTTTAAAAGAGAAGTGGCTATGATTTCTGCAATAATGGCGACGGCAAGTAAAAGATAATACATATGTTTTCCTCCGGAATAAATAAATGTCAGTTTTTATTATCCTTCAATAGAAAGGAGGTGTCAATGTAATTTCTGCTTTCAGAAATAGGCGGAATATGATTTTGTGTCTGTAAATGACATGCAAGAGTGGATTCTTCTGTTGCAAAAGCCGGTTCAAGACTTGGAAAATTCTAAGCTTCTGCTTCTTTGCAAAAAACGATCCCTCCGTATGCTGAACTCGTCTGCGACTCAAACAACAGCATCCGGGGGATCAATGCAAATGCGCAGAAAGCAAGAATTTTTACCCAAGTCTTTCAATGCTTATGACCAGAAGAATCCATTCCTGCATTGTTTTTTCAGACAGCAAATTTATATTCCTGCCGTTTTTGTGTTCCCGGGTGGGGAGTTGCAGGGCACAGCACTGCTAGCCAGTCTGCGGCTGGCATCCGGCCGTAGGCCGGACACTGCCGGAAGGATTTCTGTTTGGCTGTTATCCACTTTTTTCTTATATGCATCGTCTGTGGGTAGCAAGAAATAAAAAAATCCTCTTGACAATCTTTTGTTATGGATATATACTTTGATAATCAAAATATTAAAGATTCAAAATAAAACCAGCATGTAATTCTACATGTACTGCGGGATCGGTTTTCGGTCCCGGAAAAGGAGGGCGGATCATGACGGGTGTGATTTGCGGGACGGGAGCCTGCGTACCGGAACGGATCCTTGATAACAATGAAATCGCTGAGTTTGTAGATACCAGTGATCAGTGGATCAGGGAACGGACCGGAGTGGAACAAAGGCGTATCGCCCGGAAGGAAACCACCGTATCCATGGCGGCAGAGGCCGGGAGACAGGCAGTGAAAGAAGCCGGGATCAGTCCGGAGGATATTGATATGATCATTACGGCAACAGCCACGCCGGATCAGATCTTTCCATGTGCAGCCTGTGAGGTGCAGAAAGAACTTGGAGCAGTCCGTGCAGTATGCTTTGATATGAACGCTGCCTGCAGCGGCTTTCTTTTTGCCTATCAGACGGCACAGGCATATATAGCTTCCGGAATCTGCCGGAATATTCTTATTACAGGAAGCGAGAGGCTTTCAAGAATTGTGGACTGGAAGGACCGGGGAACCTGCATTCTTTTTGGAGATGGGGCAGGGGCGGCTCTGATCCGGGCAAAGGAAGGAAAGCAGTATCTTCCGTTTGCCTGCTCAGACGGAACCGGAGGAGCAGCGCTGACCTGTCCGGGACATGCCGGAGATCAGAAGACAACTTCCCATATTTCCATGGATGGCCGTGAGGTTTTTCAGTTTGCGGTTCGCAGAGTTCCGGAGGCGGTGCGGGAGGTTCTTAAAAAAAACGATCTGAAAACAGAAGATATTGACTGGTTTGTTCTTCATCAGGCAAATCGGCGGATCGTGGAGGCAGCGGCCAAAAGGCTGAAGACAGAGATTGAGAAGTTTCCTATGAACCTTCAGAAATATGGAAACACCTCTTCCGCAAGTATCCCGATACTGTTAAATGAACTGAACAGAAGCGGGAAACTGAAAAAAGGACAGAAACTTATTCTTGCAGGATTCGGCGCAGGGCTTTCCTGGGGAGCTTCCGTGCTGGAATGGGGAATTTAAAAAATAAAAATAACACAAAAAAGGAGAAAACAACATGTTAGAAAAAATCATTGAGATCACAGCAGACACACTTGGAGCAGAGGCAGCAGGAATCACAGAAAGCACTTCCTTTACAGAAGATCTTCACGCAGATTCTCTTGACCTTTTTGAGCTGGCAATGGCTCTCGAGGAAGAGTTTGGAGTAGAGATCCCAAGTGAGGATCTGGAACAGATCACAACTATTGGTGCAGCGGCAGCGTATCTGGAGGAGCATAAATAATAAGTCTGCTTTTGATAACGCAGCTAAGAACATCAGACTTTCTGTCTTTATGATGGGAAGGGTATGAAGATAGTTGCTGTGAACAGTAACTGAAAATGAGGATATGAGGATGAAAACAGAGATCACAGAATTATTAGGAATTGAATATCCCGTGATTCAGGGAGGAATGGCCTGGGTGGCCGAGGCAAATCTGGCAGCGGCAGTTTCCAATGCCGGAGGCCTGGGACTGATCGCAGCCGCGGCAGCTCCTGCTGAATGGGTAAGAGAACAGATCAGAAAAGCGAAGACAATGACAGACAGGCCTTTTGGTGTTAATATTATGTTAATGAGCCCGGAGGCGGATGCAGTTGCCAGAGTGATTGTGGAGGAAGGCGTTTCCATCGTTACTACAGGCGCAGGAAGTCCGGAGAAATATATGGCGGACTGGAAAGCAGCAGGAGTGAAGGTTCTTCCGGTGGTGGCGTCAGCGGCTCTGGCAAAAAGAATGGAGCGATGCGGCGCTGATGCAGTAATTGCCGAGGGAACAGAGGCAGGAGGTCATATCGGAGAACTGACTACAATGGTTCTTGTTCCTCAGATTGCGGATGCAGTACAGATTCCGGTGGTAGCGGCCGGAGGAATTGCCGACGGAAGAGGCATGGCCGCAGCTTTTATGCTGGGGGCAAAAGGCATCCAGGCAGGAACTGTTTTTGCAGCATCCAAAGAATCTGTGATTCATGAAAATTATAAGAACAGTATCCTGAAAGCAAAGGATATTGATACCCGTGTGACAGGCAGAAGCACAGGTCATCCCATCCGTGTTCTTCGGAATGATATGGCGAGAAAATATCTGGAGCTTGAAAAAAACGGCGCGGATTTCCAGGAGTTGGAGGCGCTGACCCTTGGAAGCCTGAGAAAAGCCGTAGTAGAAGGCGATATAAAAAACGGAAGCCTTATGGCAGGCCAGAGCGCAGGACTTGTAAAGGAAAGTCTTTCCTGTGAAGAGGTGATCCGGAGAATGGTAACCCAGGCACAGAATCTTATGAACGGAGAGGCGCAGCATGAGTAGGATCGCATTTCTTTATCCCGGACAGGGAGCCCAGGAAATGGGTATGGCAAAAGATTTTTATAAAAACAGTCCGGAAGCAAGGGAATTATTCGATCAGGCATCTGAGATGCTGGATCTGGATCTTTGTAAGCTTTGTTTTGAGGAAAATGATCTTCTGGATAAAACAGAGTATACACAGGCCGCTATGGTGGCAGCCTGTCTTGCTATAACAGGAGAATTGAAAAAGAGAGGGCTTCATCCGGATATGACAGCCGGACTGAGTCTTGGAGAATATTGTGCCATTGCGGCAGCCGGAGGCATGAGTGATTTGGACGCTGTCCGTACTGTGCGTGCCAGAGGGATTTTTATGGAACATGCAGCTCCGGAAGGTACAGGAGCCATGTCCGCGATTCTTGGAATGGAAAATTCCTTGGTAGAAAAAGTGATGCAGGAGATCGACGGCGCGTACATTGCAAATTATAACTGTCCGGGTCAGATTGTGATCACCGGAGAAAAAGAGGCAGTGGAAAGAGCGGGAAAAGCCCTGAAGGAAGCCGGAGCCAGAAAAGTCCTTCCGTTAAAGGTCAGCGGTCCGTTTCATTCACCAATGATGGAAAATGCCGGAGAAAAGCTGAAAAAGGTCCTGGAAGAAGTAACTTTGAAAAAGCCTTCCGTTCCTTATGTGACCAATGTAACGGCAGAACTGGTAACAGAAAAAGAACCGATCCGGGAGCTTCTTGTAAAACAGGTCAGCTCTTCGGTATGCTGGGAGCAGAGCATCAGAAATATGATTGCAGAAGGAATTGATACTTTTGTGGAGATCGGTCCCGGAAAAACTCTCAGCAGTTTTATGAAAAAAACAGACAGAAATGTAACCATGTACCGGGTCGGCACCTGGGAAGAGGCAGAAACTGTGTGCAGTGAGATTTTGAAAGGAATCTGAGAAGAAAGAGGAGATATCATGACAGAGCAGCAGACAAAAAAACAGATCGCTGTTGTTACAGGAGCATCCAGAGGGATTGGAAGAGCCATTGCTCTGGAGCTTGCGGCAAAGGGGATCTTCGTGATCATTAATTATAATGGTTCTGCAGAACGGGCAGAAGAGGTCAGAAAAGAAATTCAGGAAAATGGTGGTGAAGCTGCTGTTCTTCAGTGGAATGTAGCAGATCATCAGGCCTGTGACCAGGCAGTACGGAGTATTGTAAAAGAATATGGGGCAATTGATATTCTTGTGAATAATGCAGGAATTACCAAAGACGGACTTTTGATGGGTATGTCTGAGGAAGCCTTCGACCGTGTGATCGATGTAAATCTGAAAGGATGCTTTAATATGATGCGGTTTGTATCCAGACAGATGCTGAGGCAGAAAAAAGGACGTATCGTCAGTCTTGCTTCTGTGGTAGGGATTGCAGGAAATGCAGGACAGGCGAATTATGCGGCATCTAAGGCAGGAGTGATCGGTCTTACAAAAACTGCAGCCAGGGAGCTTGCATCCCGGGGGATCACAGTCAATGCGGTTGCTCCGGGATTTATTGAGACAGAAATGACAGCCGTACTTCCGGAGGCGGTTAAGGAAGCTTCGGCAGCGCAGATCCCTCTGGGACATTTTGGGAAACCGGAGGACGTAGCCCGGACAGTTGCATTTCTGGTATCTGAGGATGCAGCATATATTACAGGTCAGGTCATTCAGGTTGACGGAGGAATGGTGATATGAGTAAACGCAGAGTAGTCGTTACCGGACTTGGAGCCGTAACGCCAATTGGAAACAGTGTACAGGAATTCTGGGAAGGGATCCGTGAGGGAAAAACAGGTATTGGACCGATTACCAGATTTGATGCAGGAGAATATAAAGTCCGTCTTGTGGCAGAGGTCAGGGATTTTGATCCGAAAAAATATATGGAGCCAAAGATGGTAAGACGTATGGCTCCATTTGCCCAGTATGCAGTAGCTGCGGCAAAAGAGGCATTTGAAGACGCAGGACTGGATATGGAAAAAGAAGATCCTTTCCGTGCAGGAGTGATCATCGGCTCCGGAGTAGGAGATCTCCATCAGGTAGAGCTTTGCTATGATAAGATCTTGACAAAAGGCCCCGGACGTGTTCCTCCTCTTATGGTTCCCCTGATGATCTCCAATATGGCTGCCGGAAATGTTTCAATCCAGTTAGGGCTTCGGGGAAAATGTTCAGACGTAGTGACTGCCTGTGCTTCCGGTACCCACAGTATCGGCGACGCCTTCCGTGCGATCCAGTACGGAGATGCGGAGATCATGCTGGCAGGCGGTGCTGAAAGCTGTATCTGTCCCACTGGCGTGGCCGGATTTGATGCGCTGACAGCGCTGACGGAAACTGACGATCCTGCAAGGGCATCTATTCCTTTTGACAAGGATCGTGACGGATTTGTTCTCGGAGAAGGCGCAGGTGTTGTAGTGCTTGAAGAACTGGAGCATGCTCTGGCAAGGGGCGCAGAGATCTATGCAGAGGTAGTGGGCTATGGCGCTACTGCGGACGCGTATCATATCACTTCACCGGCAGAAGACGGAAGCGGCGCTGCAAAGGCAATGACTCTTGCCATGGAGGAAGCAGGTGCGGATCCGTCAGAGGTAGAATACATCAACGCCCATGGAACCAGTACCCATCACAACGATCTTTTTGAGACAAGAGCCATCCATATGGCCTTTGGAGAAGCTGCGGAAAAGGTAGTGGTAAATTCCACCAAATCTATGATCGGGCATCTTCTGGGGGCAGCAGGCGGCGTGGAATTTATTACCTGTGTAAAATCCATTCAGGATGGATTTATCCACCAGACTGTAGGCACCAGAGAACCGGGAGAGGGATGTGATCTGGATTATGCCATCGGCGCGCCGGTGGAAAAGGAGATCCGTTATGCAATGAGCAATTCTCTGGGATTTGGCGGACATAATGCAACTCTTCTGTTAAAAAAGTTTGAATAGATCGGAAATAGGAAAATGGAATTTGAAAATCTTCTTACGTTAATAAAAACAGTGTCCGATTCTGAGGTTACAGAACTTCACTATGAAGAAAACGGCACAAATATCCGCCTTGTAAAGGAGGTTCCGGTGCCGGGAACAGGGATTCCGATACAGAATCCGGCGGTGATCCTTCAGAATGAGGCAGGCATTCCGGTTATGGAAAATGAAGCGTCAGGAAATACAGGCGCGGCAGCAGAAGCACCGGAAGGACAAATTGTAAAATCTCCGCTGGTAGGAACCTTTTATGCGGCGCCTGCCGAGGATGCGGATCCTTTTGTCACAGAAGGAAAAGCAGTAAAAAAAGGCCAGACACTTGGAATTGTGGAAGCCATGAAGCTGATGAATGAGATAGAAAGTGAATTTGATGGTACGGTTGCAGAGATTCTTGTGGAAAACGGACAGATGGTAGAATTCGGACAGCCTTTATTCAGAATCAGATAGATCGAGGTAGAGTATGAAACGTTTAGGAATTAAAGAAATCGAGGAGATACTTCCGCACAGACACCCGTTTTTGCTGGTGGATTATATTGAGGATTACCAGCCGGGAGAATTTGCAGTAGGATATAAATGTGTGACTTTTCATGAGGACTTTTTTCGGGGACATTTTCCTCAGGAACCGGTAATGCCGGGAGTTCTTACTGTTGAGGCACTGGCGCAGACAGGTGCGGTGGCTATCCTGAGCAAAGAGGAAAATAAAGGAAAGACAGCATATTTTGGCGGGATTAAAAACTGCAGATTCCGTGGAAAAGTATCTCCGGGAGACAAGATAAAACTGGAAACAAGGATCATCAAATGCAAAGGACCGGTAGGTGTAGGCCATGCGGTTGCCAGTGTAGACGGCAAAGTAGTGGTAGATGCAGAACTGACTTTTATGATCGGATAGGTGAAATAAAATGATAAAAAAAGTGCTGATAGCCAACAGGGGAGAAATAGCGGTACGGATCATCCGCGCCTGCAGAGAAATGGGGATCGAGACCGTAGCTGTTTATTCAGAGGCTGACAGAGAAGCCCTTCATACGCAGCTTGCAGATGAGGCTATATGCATTGGCCCGGCGCCGTCTTCTCAGAGCTATCTCAGTATGGAAAATATCATAAGTGCGACCATTGTTTCAGGCGCAGACGCCATTCATCCGGGATTTGGCTTCCTGTCTGAAAACAGCAGGTTTGCAGAGCTTTGCGAACAGTGCAAAATCACGTTTATCGGACCGCCCTCTCAGGTGATTGCAAGCCTTGGCAACAAACAGGCTGCCAAAAATACCATGGCGGCGGCAGGAGTTCCGGTGATTCCGGGAAGCAAAAAAGCGGTTTATTCTGTGGAAGAAGGAATGGCAGAAGCAGATGAGATCGGTTATCCGGTAATTATCAAAGCGGCTCTGGGAGGCGGAGGCAAGGGAATGCGTACCGCAGACTGTGCGGCAGAATTTGCAGAAAGCTTTCGTACTGCCCAGAAGGAGGCGCAGATGGCTTTTGGAGACAATACCATGTATATCGAGCATTTTGTCCGGAATCCCAGACACATTGAATTTCAGATTCTTGCAGACAAAAAAGGCAATGTGATCCATCTGGGGGAAAGAGACTGTTCTGTGCAGAGAAATCACCAGAAAATGATCGAGGAATCTCCCTGTGAGGCAATCTCAGACAGACTCCGTAAAAAAATGGGGGAGGCGGCTGTGAAGGCGGCAAAGGCCTGCGGCTATGTAAATGCAGGAACCATTGAATTTCTTCTGGGTCGGGATGGAAGCTTTTACTTTATGGAAATGAATACCAGGATCCAGGTGGAGCATCCGGTGACCGAGTGGGTGACAGGGGTGGATCTTGTAAAGGAGCAGATCAGGATCGCATCCGGGATGCCTCTTTCCTTCAGGCAGAAGGACATCCATATTACCGGCCATGCCATTGAATGCCGCATTAATGCAGAAAATCCCTCTAAGGGCTTTCGGCCGTCACCGGGAACTATCACGGATATGTATTTCCCCGGGGGAAAAGGAATCCGCATCGATTCGGCTGTGTACAGCGGCTATACGGTGCAGCCTTATTATGACTCCATGATCGCCAAACTGATTGTGTGGGCTAAAAACAGAGAAGAGGCTATCCGTAAAATGCAAAGTGCTCTTGGGGAGATCATTATAGAGGGAATCGATACAAACGTGGACTATCAGTATGAGATTTTAAATCATCCGGATTTTCTGGAGGGGAATACGGATGTAGGCTTTATTGAACGGATGGAAGGCATAGGTAAGGAAGCATGAAGCTGGAAAATATGTTCAAAAAAACAAGAATCTCCAATGGGGAATCCGGAGGCAGACGAGGAAGAACAGCAAAGCCGGAGGTACCCCAGGGACTTTTGCGGAAATGTAATAAATGTGGAGCGGCAATTATTGCCGAAGATGTAAAAAACGGATATTATATCTGTCCGAAATGTGGAGGGTATTTCCGGGTACACGCTTACCGCAGGATACAGATGGTGGCAGATGAGGGAAGCTTTGAAGAATGGGATGGTTCTCTTATGGGAGAAAATCCCATGGATTACCGGGGATATCCGGAAAAGCTGTCTGCTGTTCAGGGAAAAACAGGGCTTCGGGAGGCAGTTGTTACCGGAAAATGCCGGATTAACGGATATGAAGCAGTGATTGGAGTCTGCGATGGACGCTTTCTCATGGCAAGTATGGGATGGGTAGTAGGAGAAAAAATCACAAGAGCTGTGGAGCGGGCTGCAGAAGAAAAGCTTCCGGTGATTCTTTTTGCCTGTTCAGGAGGAGCCAGAATGCAGGAGGGAATTACCTCTCTGATGCAGATGGCAAAAACCTCGGCGGCGCTGAAGAGTCACAGTGATGCAGGGCTTCTTTATATTTCCGTTCTTACAGAACCTACTACCGGAGGTGTGACGGCAAGCTTTGCCATGCTGGGAGACGTGATCCTGGCGGAACCGGGAGCGCTGATCGGATTTGCCGGACCAAGAGTTATTGAGCAGACTATCCGTCAGAAACTTCCAAAAGGCTTTCAGAGGGCGGAGTTCCTTCTGGAGCATGGATTTGTGGATGCAATTGTAGAAAGAGAAAACCTGAAGCGTACACTGACAAAGATATTAAAGCTTCATGAGAAAAAAGACAGGTCTGTCATAGAGACAGCTAAGATCAGAAATTTCGAAGAGACAGAGAAGCGGAACAGATTTGAGCGGACATCACTGACAGGCAAAGGATCGGAACCGACATTGTCTCTTGACCCATGGGAGAGAGTGCAGGCCTCCCGAAGAGCGGACCGGCCTTCAGGAAGCGCATATATCCGTGGATTGTTTACGGATTTTACAGAATTTCACGGAGACCGGAAATATGGAGATGATCCGGCAGTGATCGGAGGTGTGGCAGCTTTTCGCGGAATCCCGGTTACGGTGATCGCTCAGGAAAAAGGCAGCGGTACCAAAGAAAATATTTACCGTAATTTTGGAATGCCAATGCCAGAAGGTTATCGCAAGGCTCTCCGCCTTATGAAGCAGGCAGAAAAATTCCGCCGCCCGGTGATCTGTTTTGTAGATACTCCGGGTGCGTTCTGCGGAATTGAGGCAGAAGAACGGGGACAGGGAGCAGCCATTGCAGAAAACCTTATGGAGATGGCGGGTCTGACTGTTCCGGTACTGACTGTTGTAACAGGAGAGGGAGGAAGCGGCGGTGCCCTTGCCATTGCCGCAGGAGATCAGGTATGGATGCTGGAAAACGCCGTTTATTCCATCCTTTCCCCGGAAGGCTTTTCCAGTATTCTGTGGAAAGACAGCAGCAAGGCAAAAGAAGCAGCAGAAGTTATGAAGCTGACAGCCGCTGATCTTTACAGACAGAAGATCATTGAAAAGATCATTCCCGAGCCGGAGAAATTAAATGAAGAAAACCTCTCTTATGTGACAGACATACTGGATGAGGAGATTGCAGATTTCCTGAAACAATATGAGAAAATGCCGGAAGAAGAATTACTGAAGAAACGGTATGAAAGATTCCGGAAATTTTAGTGCGGGAGGGAGAATTTTTATTTCTTGTTTCCCCCATATGATGCATATGAGAAAAAAGGCAAATCATGTGCTGTGCTGCGTTTCCTGGTAAACCTGTGCGCTGATTTACTGCCATTCGCACGAACTCGCCTGACGGCTCAGACAGCGTGCTCGGTGGCTGTAGCTAACACAGGCTTACCAACGGAAGCCTCGCAAGGCACTATGATCTGCCTTTTTCTCTATGCATCTGAAAGTGGATACCAGCCAAATAGAAATCCCCCGGCAATATCCGAGTCCCAGTCAGTTGTCAGCCGCGGGACGACCAGCAGTATTGTGCCCTGCAGTTTCCCACCCGGGAACATAAAAATGCAGGAATATAAATTTGTTGTCTGGAAAATATAATGCAGGAGTGGATTCTTCTGGTTCAGAAGCATTGAGAGACTTGGGTAAAAATTCTTGTCTTCTGCGCATTTGCATCAATCCCCCAGATGCTGCTGTCTGAGTCGCAGGCGAGTTCAGCATCTGGGGGATTGTTTTTTGCAAAGAAGCAGAAGCTTAGAATTTTCCAAGTCTTGAACCAGCTTTTGTAACAGAAGAATCCACTCCTGCATGTCATTTCCAGACAAAAATTATATTCTTTTTATTCTCTTAAACACAAATATTTTTTTCGTATTCGGAACAGATTTCCTTCAGGGTCTGTATCTCTGTGGAAACGAATTTGTTTTTATGGATGACGAAGTGGATATTCCGGGTCACGCGGATACCTTCCAGCGGAAGGATCACCATATCCCCGTCATTCACCTCTTTTGCCACCATTCTCTTGGAGAACAGTGCGATTCCTCTTCCGCATATCACAGCATTTTTGATGGCATCGGTACTGGTGCTGCGGAAGGTTCGGTTTAAGTGGATATTCTGTTCTTCCAGCAGCTGTTCAAACTGGTTGCGGTCTGTGCTTCCGCTTTCTCTGCTTGCATAATCCTGATTCTGGAGCATGGGAAGGGGAATGGAATCCAGAAGGGCAAGAGGATGATTTTTTCCGCATACCATGACCAGTTCATCTTCGCAGACAGGGAGAGCAATGAGATTTTCATTTCGGATGGTGCCCTCCACTATTCCGATATCTACCTGACTGTCCAGGATCGCCTGTTCAATATGAGTGGAATTGGTGACGGTTACCTGAAAATCACAGTTGGGAAGCTGCTTTTCGGCTTGATCAAGAATCTCATTGATAAGAAAGGTTCCTACGGAAACACTGCAGCCGATGTGTAATTGGGTTTTCTGTGTGGCATGGAGCATGGCTTCTTCCATTTTGTCAAAAGAATCCAGAATATGACGGGAAAAAGAGAGCAGAAGCTCTCCTTCGTTTGTCAGGTATAATTTTTGAGAAAGCCGTTCAAATAGTTTCACACTATAATGGCGTTCCAGCTCGGAGACTGCCTGGCTGATACCTGGCTGGGATATGTGAAGAAGCCTTGCTGCTTTGCTCATACTTCCTGCATCAGCGACGGTTGTAAAAATCTGTAAATGTCGGATAGTCATAAGTACATTCCTCCTGAATTATGAAATTGCCCCGGAAAGAGCATAGAGAACAGTTCCAACAACGCCGCTTCCAAGAATAATGGCAATGGCGCTGGTCTTATATTTTCTTAAAATAAACAGAGATACAGCGAATATACCTAACTCAATCCAGCGAATATCGCTCAGAACAATATCTGGAAGCTCTGCCTGAAAGAGTCCAAGCATCAGGATGGAGGCGCCGGCAGAGGCGATCAATGCAACAACAGCCGGACGCATGGCTCCCAGAACGATCTGTACTCCGCTGACGGAGCGATATTTATAGTAAAAATGTGCCAGGGTCAGGCAGATGCAGAAAGAGGGCAGAATACATCCGAAGGTACAAAGCAGTACTCCGGGTATTCCGGCGATCCTCATACCTACAAAGGTTGCGGAATTAATGGAAATCGGTCCCGGTGTCATTTCTGCAACAGTGATCAGGTCCGAAAACTCACTGAGGGTCATCAGCCCGTAAATATCTACAATCTGTTCCTGTATCAGGGGAATAGCAGCGTATCCTCCGCCAACACTAAACATACCTACCTGAATAAATGCGAAAAATAATTTAAGCAGCAGCATTATGCGATTCCTCCGTGTTTTGTTTTATATGTCTGAAAGATAAGATCCAGGATTCCGATGCCAAGACATGTCAGAATGACCAGCATAGCACTGACATCCAGAAAATAGGTTGCGACAAAGGCAATGATCATCATGGCAATATATAGGATTCGTCTTGTGTTTAGTACATGCTGTGCAAGATTGATAACTACATCAAAGATCACGGCGGCAACTCCGGCCCGCATAACCTGAAGGGCTGTGCTGATATATGGATTAGTCCGGAACTGCTGGTAGAACAGGGAAATTATGGAAATGATGATCATAGGTGGGAGAATTGTTCCGAGTATTGCGGTAAGAGATCCCACAATTCCTGCAATCCGGTATCCAATGATGACAGAAGCGTTTACCGGGAGAGGACCGGGAGCAGACTGAGTGATTGCTGTTACATCCAGCATTTCATCTTCTTCCAGCCATTGCAGTTCTTCTACATATTTTTTTTTCATAAGAGAGACGATGACAAAGCCGCCGCCAAAAGTGCAGGCGCTTAGTACAAACATAGAGCGAAACAAAGTCCATAGCTTGCTGTAATCCTTTTTCATAAGAACCTCCATAACTTTTTTTATGAGTTAAAGTTTAGCATAGAAACAACTA